>CAZXAI010000183.1:0-3414 GCA_964638265.1 uncultured Zetaproteobacteria bacterium | reverse complement strand
CCGGCCAGCTCGGCGCTCATCAAGGCAAAATCCGCATCGAAGCGGCTATGCTCATCATCACCGGCTTCACCCGCCTCATCGACAATAGCCGAATCGAAACGCATGCGCCGAATCGATAAGTCATCCTGCAATACAAACGACATGCGTTCACGCCAGTTCATAGCCAGTTTTTTCACCCGACGCCCGGATGCCACATGGGCTCGCACCTCATCGGTGGACACATCAATATATTTACAGCGCACCACCCCTTCCGCGCCCTCGCCGGCCTGCAATTCGCATTCATCTTCCAGCGTAAAGCCCTGCGGCCATGTTTGGTCATTCATAATCCAGCGCGTCATGGCCGATTCCGGCGACTCGTTCGTGGCTGGCAGCACGACATTGAGTGTGCCCAGACTCTTGCGCAGCACTTCAATCAACTCTTCTGATTTTTTGGCACTGGCCGCATTGACAATCAGCCAGCCCTGTTCAGGCAGTATGCAGGCCCAGGTATGGCTGGAACGCACAAAGGCTCTGGGCAACAGTGTCTGCAGCACCTGATCTTTAATATCGTTCTTTTCCTTGCGCCCGACCGGTCGCCCGGCTTCCTGCTCAATCTTGAATACCTCATCCGCCACCTGCTCGCGCACCAGCGAAGCCGGTAATACTTTATCCTCGCGCCGCAGGCAGATCATCAGCGCACCACCGGTTTCATGCACCAGCATCTGACCGCTGCGCCCCAACGGCTTATCCCAGCCCTGGCAGGACATCTCCATCTGGCCGCAATCGCGCGCCTGGCGCCCTTCCAGCTTTTCATGCAGCTGTTGCGAGCTAAGCTTGAAATCATCTTCAAATTTGTAAAACTGAATATTTTTAAACCACATGGGTAGCATGTCCTTTTCTAATCATGGTGTTGTATTTGGATAAGACGTGAGCCGGAAGCGAATCACCTGGCGCAATGTACCAAATACCAGACACATCACAATCTTTGAAATAGATATCGCACGACGCACCCTTCTGTGGATAATCCGTTGCATGAATCAAGCCCGCCGGATTTTAAAATCAACCTTTGGTTATGATGATTTTCGCCATCACCAGGCGGACATCATCCATGCCATCATCGATGGTCAGGATGTGCTGACCCTGATGCCCACCGGCGGCGGCAAATCCATCTGCTTTCAAATCCCGGCCCTGATTCGCCAGGGCACGGGCATCGTTGTTTCGCCGCTGATCGCCCTGATGCAGGATCAGGTCGATGCCCTGCAACAGCTCGGCATTGGCGCTGCATTGCTGAATTCCACCCTGCAGCCCGGCCAACAGCGTCAGATCGAAGCAGACCTGCTGGCCGGCGATATCGACCTGTTATACATGGCGCCGGAACGCCTGCTCAACGAGCACATGTTGCACCTCATCGACCAGTGCGATATCGCCCTGTTCGCCATTGATGAAGCTCATTGCGTATCACAATGGGGGCATGATTTCCGCAAGGAATATCAACAGTTGTCCATGCTGCATACGCGTTACCCGAAGGTGCCGCGCATTGCCCTGACAGCCACTGCGGATGCCCGCACCCGCAATGAAATTGTTGATCAACTGTCACTGCGTCAGGCGCGCGTTTTCATCAACAGTTTTGACCGCCCCAATATCCATTATGCCATTGCCGAATCCGGCAACAGCCGCGATGCATTATGGCAATTTCTCGAACAGAACCATGCCGATGATGCCGGTATCATCTATTGTTTAAGCCGCAAGAATGTTGATGCTACGGCTGACTGGCTGACGAAGAAGGGCAGAACCGCCCTGCCCTATCATGCCGGACTCGCCCAGCATGTTCGGGCTCGCAACCAGCAACAGTTCCTGCGTGAAGAAGGGGTCATTATCGTTGCCACCATTGCCTTTGGCATGGGTATTGATAAACCGGACGTACGCTTTGTGGCGCACATGAATCTGCCAAAAAATATCGAGTCCTATTATCAGGAAACCGGCCGGGCCGGACGCGATGGCCTGGCTGCCAACGCCTGGATGACCTACGGCCTGAAAGATGTGGTGAATCTGCGCATGTTCACGGAAAACAGCGATGCCGACGATACATTCAAGCGGGTAATGCATCAGAAAACCGATGCCATGCTGGGTTTGTGCGAGCTGACCAGCTGTCGCCGCCAGGCGCTGCTGGCCTACTTTGACGAAGTCATGCCACAGCCCTGCGGCAACTGCGATAACTGCCTGCATCCGCCCGAAACATGGGATGCCACCATTGCCGCCCAGAAGGCATTATCCTGTATTTATCGCACCCGCGAACGATTTGGCGCCCATTACATTATCGACATCCTCACCGGCAAGGATGATGAGCGCATCCGGCGCAACGGGCATCACACGCTCTCCACCTTTGATATCGGCAAGGAACACAGCGGCCCACAATGGCGCGGTATTTTCCGCCAGCTGATCGCCCTGGGCTTTCTGGCCACCGATACGGAGGGTTATGGCGTACTCAAACTGACAGAGAAAGCCTGGCCATTGCTCAAGCGCAGTGTACGCCCGCAAACCGTCATGCTGAGAAAATTGCGTACCGTGTCGAAAACGCAGAAACAGAAAACGTCCCTGTCTGCCCGGATAGCGCTGCAATCATTACCGGCGCAGGATCAGCCACTGTTCGAGGCACTACGCGAACTGCGCAGCCGGCTGGCCAAAGAACAGAACGTACCGCCCTATGTGATTTTTCCGGATAAAACGCTGACCGAGATGGCCATCGTCAAACCGGCCAGCCACGGCCAGATGCTGGATATTTCCGGCGTGGGTGAAACCAAATTATCGCGTTATGGCGAGGCCTTCATCAACGTCATCCGTCATGCTGATTTATCCTAACGCGCATGGACCATCCACCCCGAGGTATGAAACAGTAGCACGGGGTGGAAAAAACCAAGCCGCGTTGTTTGTTTCATGTTAAGCCGGGTTAGTCCCGGAAATTGGTGAACGACAACGGCCTGTCTGAATCCATAGCGCGCACCAGCGCCATCGCAGCCTGCAAATCATCGCGTTTTTTGCCGGTCACACGCACCTGATCCCCCTGAATGGCGGCCTGCACCTTCATTTTTTCCTGCTTGATGGATTTGACGATTTTCTTGGCCAGCTCCATGCTCACACCCTGCTTAATCAAAATCTCCTGGCGCTTGCAGCCGCCGCTGGCATCTTCCGCATCATGATATTCCAGGCATGATGGCTCCAGCTTGCGACGCACCAGCTTGGCGCGCAGAATCTCCGTCACCGTATTGAGCTTGTTGATGTCATCACCGACGACAGTAATACTGTGTTCTCCCAGCTCAATACTGGCCTTGCTGCCCTTGAAATCATAACGGGTGGTGATCTCCTTAATGACCTGATTCACCGCATTACTCATCTCCTGCATATCGGTTTCGCTGACAATATCAAAACTGGGCATGG
>CAZXAI010000182.1:0-3433 GCA_964638265.1 uncultured Zetaproteobacteria bacterium | reverse complement strand
GCATCCACCTTGCCGCCTGCTGCTTCAATGACCATAAATGCCTTGATCATGCCGGTGATGGTGCCGAACAGACCCAGCAAGGGTGCGGTATTGCCTAGCCATGCCAGTGTGCGCAGCCCCGACTCCATTCGCACTAATTGTTCGCTGCCCACACGCGATGCAACGCGCACCAGATCTGTTACGCCATTGGCGGATGCTTTACGCACAGCTTGCACAATGAAGTCTTCCGGTGACATGCGCTGACCTGTGCTGGCAGCCGACTCTTCAAACATACGCTTCTTGCGTGGCAGGCGCATAAAATAGATAAGGCGCTCCATGACAATGGCCAGCGCAATAGTGGAATAGCCCAGCAGTACCCACATCACTGGGCCACCTTTGATCATCAGGGTATGAAAATCCATCACACCTCCCTTATAATTGCAGCATGCCGCCCATAACAGCGGCACCCATCAGTATCATTGCGCTACCGCCTATGCGGCCTAATCGCCCCGCCTGCATGGATAGTTGCGTTCGGATTTGCTGACCTGCTGCCCCCAGCCCATAGCCCAGCGCTAACTGGGCGGGGATCACCGCTCCCAACCCAAATGATGCGCCGAGCAGCAATCCCGCTCCGACAGAGCCCGATGTCGCCGCTGATGCGCACACGGCGGCCAGCGGCGCGCATGGTGTCAGACTCATGCCCAGCCCCATGCCGAACATGCTGCCCTGGAACATGCTATCCGCTTTTTTTCCATGCTTGCCACAGGAGAAACGGGCAGCCCGCCGCCACAACATCAAGCCTGAAAAAACCAGCAGTGAACCAAATACCCAGCCTGCATGCTGCGCGTTGATACCCTGGGTGATGGATGCGCCAATCGCACTGGATACCACGCCCAGGATACTATAACCCAGCCAGCGTCCGGCATTAAAACGCGCCGCCAGTCTCATGGTTGAGTGACTGCCGCCCTGCTCGGTCAACAAAGCCATGCCGAGGGTAGGGATGCAGGACAGCATGCAGGCGCTGGCGCCGAAAGAGAGCCCCAGAATCAATGCTGTCGATGATGCAGCGACCAATACTTCCATTATGCCTTCACGCGGCGCGTGGCAGCGCGTCGATTGTTCCACCATGCCAGCAGGTTGGCTTTCTCCCACGCCTTTTGCGCCTTGTTGCGATGCTTAAAATATTGCGGATCGGAAACCTTGATGGGAATCACGCCATATTTCATCGCCATCACGCCTTTATCGGGGCAAAACTCCACGCAGCGACCGCACAGGGTGCAATCCGGAAACAGAATGTCCTTTTCTTGTGAGGTGTGGATCTCGCGAATATCCATCGGGCAGGCTTTGGCGCACAAGCCGCATTTATCGCACCGGGATGTATAATTTTTCACCAGCCGAACCAGGCCGACTTTTTTGAACATGGCATGCATCGCCAGCAGCGGACAGATACGGCAGAATGGCTGACGCGTGGTTAAACCCACCACCAGAATCAGGCCGAACAATGTGTCGGCAAGAATCGACCATGCCATATAACCGGGCGTAGATGTATCGATACGCAGTTGATCCATATTGCCGTTAAACAGATTGGTCATAATGCGGCTGGGGCATATACGACAAAACGGATCGCCCAGCTCATGCCCGGTCAAGCCCAGCCCCGTCATCAATGGGAAAAATATCACCAGCAACCCAAGCATCAGCCATTTAACCGGCCGAATACGATCCACCAGCTTATGATTCAAGGACTCCTCCCGCTTCAGCCCCAGCTTCTGACCGATCAAACCAAGCAACTCCTGAAACGTCCCCAACGGGCAAATCCAGCCGCAGAAGGCTTTATTGAGCAATACAAACATGATCATAAATGTGCCCAGCGTGGTCAGAATCGGCATGATCACAGCCATGCCCACCTGACCTGCCCGAATGGCGGGGCCAAGCAGGTGATCCATTTGATGTTGCAGGGGAATTAGTACGCAGTAGTCGGCAGTCTTGGCATCATAAGCACAGGCCAGCGCAGGTAGCGCACCGCTGATTTTATCCGCCGCATAAAACCCGACAATCAGCGAGCCATACACCAGAAAGACAAAGCTCAGCAGTTGCACCACTTTACGAATGACCGAAAGATTTTTCCAGTGTGGCATGGCTTATCTCCTTCCTCTGTTGTTGGTTGGTGCTTTCTTCTGGCGGCGATAGAGCATGACCAGCCCCAGCAGCATGCCGCCGCCTGCCGTTGTCACACCCCATGAAAGTGATTGCCAGTGTTTGGCATCCACATAATAAGGAGCGGTTAGCGTCGTACGATATTGCTGCCCGTTTTGCATCTGCTGCACCGTGAACTGCCATTCGGCGGGCGGGTTGTGCATGCGCCCGGGCTTGATCGCTGTAAAATCATCGGGAACAGTCACTTGTATCATGCCCTGTTCATCGGTGATTGCCTGTATGGCCGTTCCATGACTGCTATGGATGGTCACAATGTGATCAGCCAGCGGTTGCCCCTGAAACAGGATTTGGAAACGCGCCTGCTGGTTACCCTGGTAATGCCAGTGCTCGCGTGGTAACGGGGCTGGTACGATGTCCAGTTCCGCCTTGCTTGCCGCAGTCAGCTCGGATGGCGAATGACCTGTCGGTTTACCGTGCAGGAACAGATAACGAATCGCTGTTTCATGCTGGTTACCATGCTCTCGTTTGGCAACCAGCACATGGTAGTTGTTCTTGCCAGTCGGCTTGAAGTCCAGCTTGCCATTTTCCAACGCCATATCTTGCGCTTTCAGGTCGGCATGGATCAAGCGCACGCTTGCGCCATCGCCATCATGCAGTGCAAGATGTTTGGCGGCCATGCGATCATGTTGCATGCCACCATGCTGATGCGGCATTGGCTGCCAAAACATGGCGGCTCCGGCAGGAGCCACCCACGCCAAGGCCAGAACAGGGAGCAATCCAGCCTTGAAACTCATCATGTGCGCGAACCGGCATTGCCCTGCCTAGCTTTCGGCGAACAAGACCTGTTCCTGTCCTGGCGGTGCAATGCTTTCAGTTTGTCCTGTTGCGCCGCCGATAGAATGGATTTCACCTGAATGCTGGGCAGCAAGCGAGCGGCGAGGCTTTCTGCCCGCAACTCTCCCATGCGCTTGCTATAGGCTTGAGCATCCCTGGCCGTGACCTTGCCTGAATACAGTTTGGATCGGAATGCGGCAACGGCGATTTCAGCCCTGGCATGAGCCGTCGCGGCACCCGCCTCCGCCTTGACCAGCAGTTTCCCCACTTCTTCCTGCTGCTTTTTACTAAGTTCCAGTGCCTTTGCGTTCTTTACAACCAGGCGCAAATAGGCAAGCGATTTGCCTGGAATAGTATGATGTCCGGATGCATGATGATGTTTGGTGTACGACCCATGGTTACCCTGCTCACAGGCAGTGGCTGTCATGGCGGTGGTTGCCAGCAGTATGGCTATGGCTGATATTAG
>CAZXAI010000181.1:0-3458 GCA_964638265.1 uncultured Zetaproteobacteria bacterium | reverse complement strand
TCGCATTCATTGACTATTGGTTCTGCATTGGCATCACTTTGGCATCCCATTAGTACAGCAATTGCACCAAAAACCGCCTTTACGTTCAGGGGCTGAAATGGGCTTGACTGCGCTTATCCGGACACCATAACTGCTACCCGAAAGTCACCACAAAGCCATATAGCACAAGGCTTTACCCCCTAATACCATATAGCATCAGGGACTGGTTATGTTCTCATAACCCGAGAAGGTCGTTGGTTCTGACCAAAATGCCCCCCTGCCAACAGGTGCAGGCCGGTGAGGGTTAAATGCGGCAGGTGATGATCGACTGCCGGCAGGTCATTCACCAGCAGCGGGATCAGGCCGCCGGTGGCAATGACCGGCGCATCCGCGTAACCGGGTTGCTGGCGCAAGCGTTTGATCAGGCCGGAAATCGCATCGATAGCAGCCCAGTAACTGCCGGACTGGATACTGGTAACGGTATCGCGGCCAATCAGTTCATGCGGCCGCTGGATGGATACTTCCGGTAATTTGGCGGCGCGTTTGCACAATGCTTCCAACGCCATTTCCACGCCCGGTAAAATCAGCCCGCCAGCATAATGCCCCTGTGGCGATACGATATCGAATGTCGTGGCCGTGCCGCAGTCCAGCACAATGGCCGGTGCGCCGAACTGCTCGCGTGCGGCGACCGCATTGACGATACGATCAGCGCCCACTTCTCTGGGGTTTTTATAATCAACTGCCATGCCGGTTTTGACATTGCCTGCACCGATAAAAGCGGCCCGTTTGCCGCAGATGCGATGGCAGGCTTCCGCCAATGGCGCATCCAGATGCGGCACCACGCTGGCAACCATAATGCCGCCAACCTCCCCGGCCGGCTGATTCGATTGTTCAAACATGCCGTGCAGCTGCCATGCCAGCTCATCAGATGTAAGCTGGTGTTCACTGGACAGGCGCCAGTGAGTGATCAGCTGCGCGCCTTCAAACAAACCGAAGACCATCTGGGTGTTGCCGATATCGGCGACCAACAGTTTTTCATTCATAATACAACCCCATAATCTTTCACCGCAGAGTAAAGCAATAGAAGAGTATAGTGGCAACGACATCCCTGAGATTGAAAATAGCTCTTCCAACTTGATTTGCCTTTACTCTGCGAAACTCTGCGGTGAAATGTTTTTGACTGTTGCTACAACAATTCCAGATCTCCGGCGATAATGCGTTGAACGCCGGTTTCCGTTTCCAGTAGCAGCGCCCCGTCATCATCCAGCGCAGATGCAATGCCCTCAATATATTGCCGACCATCATAGACGCTGACTCTGGCGCCGGAAGCAGCATGGGCCTGCCACCAGGCGCGGTGGACGGGGGCAAAGCCTTTTTTCAAATAGGTGTCGTACCAGAAGTCGAGCGCATTCAGAATGGCCGCAGCCAGTGCTGTTTTTGATATGGCGGCGACGCTGATGCTGGCCAAATCCGTGACCGGTTTATCGATATCGCTCGGCCAGCCATCGGCAGGCGCGGCCAGATTGATCCCGAAACCGAGTACGACAGCATGCACGCGCCCCGGCTCGGCCCGCATTTCGGTCAGAATACCTGCGACTTTGGCGCCGTGATGCAATAAATCATTGGGCCACTTGATGCGGATATCCGGACTATAGCGGCTCAGGGCATCATGCAGTGCCACTGCGGTGAGCAGGGATAATTGCGGCACCTGTTCAGGTGGCAATTCGGGGCGTAATAACACGCTGGCGGCCAGCGATTCGGGCATGGTATGCCAGGTGCGTCCAAGACGCCCTTTGCCGCCGGTCTGTTTGTTCGCGAAAATAACCAACCCCTCTTCCACACCGGCCTCGGCCTGCGCCATGGCATCCCGGTTGGTTGAACCCGTTTCTTCGCATATCACAATCTGCCGGCCAATGCGCCGGGTAGACAGCTGCGCCTTGAGTAGCCCGGCGCTGAATACGTCCCCGTTCAACACATAACCTTTACCCGGCTGCGCTTCGATAGCGACACCTGTTTTTTTCAGTTGTTGAATATGTTTCCAGACACCGGCGCGCGACAGCCCCAGTTCGGCAGCCAGCTCATCACCGGAAACCGGCCTGCTACTCATACCGAGGCGAGTCAGAATATGTTCACGCGTCTGATTCACGGTTTACTGTTATCGCTGCGCCGGAAGGCTGTGAATCAGCATGGACAGATCGAGGGCCGGAGCCGAATGGGTGATAGCGCCAATCGCAATGCGGTTGACGCCGGTTTCGGCATAGGCGCGGGCATTGGCCAGGGTGATATTGCCGCTGGCCTCTAACAGGATCGAATCGGGCACCATGGCACGCGCCTGCTTGACCGTAGCAGAGCTCATATTATCGAGCAGAATGATATCCGGGCCGGCAGCGATGGCTTCTGCCACTTCGGCCAGTGTTTCGCATTCCACTTCGATCCAGACCGGGCGATTGCTGGCCTGATTGCTGTGCTTGCAGGCCTGAATGGCATCGGAGATCGAGCCGCAGGCCTCGATATGATTTTCCTTGATCAGCATGCCGCTTTGCAAATCCATGCGGTGATTGACCCCGCCGCCGTGAATGACAGCCTGCTTTTCCAACAGCCGGAAACCCGGCGTGGTCTTGCGCGTATCGGCCACCTGACAATCGGTACCGGCCAGTGCATCGGTATATGCTCGCGTTGCTGTAGCTATGCCGGAAAGGTGTTGCAGAAAATTCAGCGCCGTACGCTCCGCAGCCAGCAGTGAACGCACGCAACCGCTCAATGTACCAATACACTGTCCCGCTTCTACGCTGTCGGCATCGGTGGCCTGCCATTGGCAGGTGATGGTATTATCCACCGCAGTAAATACGGCATCGGCGACCAACAAGCCGGATAAGACACCGGTTGCTTTAGCCGTAATCTGTGCCGCTCCTTGCAAGTCGGCAGGCAGGGTAGCGATGGCGGTCAGGTCGTTCAAGACGACATCTTCTGCCAGCGCCATCTCTATTAAAGGGGAAACATTCATTCCGACAACTCTAGGAGGTTTCTGAAAAAGTGCATCCTGCACTGTTCATAAACACAGCGGCTATGATGTAGGCGACCGATCTGGCAACGGTGAATTCACAGCCGCCACTCTGATAAACGGGACTTATTTCTTGTAGTTACCGATGACGCAGTGCTTGGTGAATGTGCCTGCTTCTTCGGCTGTCCATTTACCCTTGTCTTTCTGTTTCATATTATCGCACCAGGCTTTGGTACCCGGTTCGGCTGAACAGCCGGAAAAAGAGAGTGCAATCAGCAGTACAAAGATGGCGCTTATTAGTTTTTTCATGGAAATCTCCCTATCAGAAAAGTGCGGGGCTTTATCGATCCGACCAACCCTTGGTCAAGAATGGTCGATTCAACATAAGTTGGCAAGATCTATATCATGAAATTATTATTCCACACTTGTTCTGATCGACTCTCCACCGTTATGATGGAGCGATGTTCATGCTGCAATG
>CAZXAI010000180.1:0-3548 GCA_964638265.1 uncultured Zetaproteobacteria bacterium | reverse complement strand
CACAATCGGGATATCACCATGATTGCCGCCATGCCAGCGCCAGTTCACGGCGCAATAGCCTGCGCGCCTGCCATTGCTCTGTGTCAGGCTCGCTGTGTTCCGGCCAGCGTACCAGCACAGCGCCATCGGCTGTGTTGCGCACATCAACGCCCATGGACTGATAGCGTTTCACCACGGCGGGTTTGGGGAAACCGTAGCGATTGGCCAGCCCCGTCTGGGCAACCGCCAGGGTCGGGTGTAGTTTGTTTAAAAAGGACTGCTGGCTGGAAGTAGCGCTACCATGATGCGGCATCAGCATCACATCGGTTGATTCCAGGCCGGCAGCCAGGATCGCCGTCTCGGCCTCCGCCTCAATATCACCCGGCCACAGCAGCCGTATATGATTAGACAGTCGAACAGCCAGCACCAGCGAGGTGTTATTCGTATTGGCCGGATCCAACAAACGCGGCGGCCATAATACGGTCGCAGTGGTCGCGCCATCACCGGGTAGCTGGATATAGTCACCCCGAGCCAGCCACCGGATCACCGATCCGTGTCGCCGGCCATACGCGACGATAGCCTGCAGGCGCGGATCATGCCGGGCCGATGGCACATCGGGCAACCAGATTTGCCCGACACTGTTCATGTTTTTCATCAGCGATAATGCCCCGCCCAGATGATCGGACTGGGCATGGGACAGCGCCAGCACATCAATATGCGTGATACCCATGCGCCGCAGCCCGGCAGCCTCGCTAGTGCCCCCGTTAAAGCGGCTGCCCGCTCGCCCCGGCGCATCCACCGCAATCACATGATTGCCCGGCAATAACAGGGTCGAGGCTGCGCCCTGCCCGACATCCCAGACCACCCATTGCGGCTGCGGTATGTCTGTTTCATGCAATACCAGAGCCAGCCACGCAGCCAGCACCAGGGCGCATGACAGCGCCGCAATCGCCCGCTTGCCGCGCCACAGCAGCATGCCACAGCCGCCCATGCCCATCGCATACGCCGCCTGCATCCAGAATGCCGGTGATGACGCCCACAATACGCCAGCCGGCAGAGCGGATATCCAGCTGAGTATGTGCAAACCAAGCGCCACAGCCGAGCCGGCCAGGTGCATCAAGGGCAAGGAGACACTGTTCAGCCCGAGCAGCGCCAGCAACTCCGCCAATAGCCCCAGCGGCATCACAATCAGGGCATATAACGGCGCCATGATTAAATTGGCCGGCAGGCTGTACACCGGCACGCGCCCGAATGTCGCCACAATCAGCGGCAACGTCGCCAGCGTGGCCAGCAGTGACACCCACAACACAGCGGTGCCGGCAGCTGCAATCCGTAGCCGGAGCGCTTTGGCATCATGTTGTATCACTGCATGCTTTCCCGCCCACAACAGCAGCGCAGCCGTGGCTACGAATGACAGCCATAGCGATAAGGATGCAATCGCCGCCGGATCAAACAGCAGAATCAAGCCCAGTGCCGCCAGCAGCGTATTGACCGGTTCGGTGCGTGCCGCCAGACACCATGCCAATGCCCCGGTCGCCAGCATAATCGCAGCCCGAATGGCAGGTAGAGGCCAGCCGGCCAGGGTGGCGTAGGCCATTGCGGCCAGAACGCCGCAGACCATGGAAATATTACGCACCGGCAGAGCCACCATCCATGCTTCCCGCCGGGTCAATATAAACCATGCCAGTGCAAACACCCATGCCGCTGCCATGCCCACATGCATGCCCGATATCGCCAGTAAATGCGCCGTTCCGGTGGCCGAAAACACATCATTGGCATACGCCCTGATTTGCGCACGCTGGCCCAGCAATACGGCGCGCAATACGCCATTATAATCAGCATGAGACTGATCAATGACCGCACGCACTTTCTGGCGTTGTTGCTCCAGCCACGGAATGCCGGCCGATAATATCTGCGGGTTACCCTTCATGCTGCCAATCAGGGCGATATGATGATCAAAGCACCATGCCCGATAATCGAATGCGCCGGGGTTGCGGTAATTGCGCGGCAAACGCCAGTGGGCCGAGAGCTGAACGCGCTGGCCAGCCTGCAGGCGTATGCCATGCGCGTCTGAGCCGTGCTGATACAGCAGCGCCTTACCCGCCAATGCGCGCCCGTCAGCGCGGCGGATATATTGCAACTGATAACGGCGATAAGCGGCAAAGCGTTCCACCTGTTCGATATCCGCCGTGACGCTCACATCGCCGGACAGCCAGCTGGCATCCACGTTCATCCGGCTGGCATCCCAGAGCAGGTCAGCTACGCCCAATGCCGCGCCCGCCAACAGCAGCAGGATCGGCAAACGCTGTCGCAATATCAGTAGTATAATAATGATGATCGACAGCAACACCGCCGCCACACGAATATCGAGCATATCGCTGCGCGTGAGCGCCAGTCCGGTGATGGCATAGAGCAATGGAACAAACACAGGCCAGCGCTGCAGTCCGGGCATGCCGGAGCCTGCAGCGTTTAATTCAGCCCTGGTCGGGATAAACCAGCCTGCCGCGAATCATCTGATCAGCGCCCAAATTCCGCCGCTCCACATCGCGCAAGCGAATAGCCTGACCGACTGTTTCCGAACCGCTACCGCCCCACAGACTCACCGCATCAGCCCCGCCAATGAGTATTGCCGCCTGATAGAGCACCATTTCATTGCTAAAGCCGGCTTCCAGAAAAGACGTATGCAGGGCCCCGCCGCCTTCGAGCAGTATTTGCAAATAGCCGTCATCGGCCAGGTGCTTGAGCATGGCAGGCAGACTCATCGCCTGTTCCACCTGCACTCCGGCATCGCGCCAGCGCGCCGTATCATCGTTAATGCGGCGCACATAAAAGCGCGCCGGCGCATCATCCGACAGCAGTTTACAGGCGGCAAAAAAACGCGGCGTCTCGAAACAGAACACCACCCTGAGCGGCACATTGCCCACAATCTCGGCGTCACGCACGGTCAGCGACGGGTTGTCGTGTTTCAAGGTGCCCGCGCCCACCACAATTGCATCGCATTCACCCCTCAGCGCATGCGCATGCGCCCGGCATGCCGGCCCGCTGATCCATTGGGAATGATGGGTTCGGGTGGCCAGCTTGCCATCCAGTGATACAGCCGCTTTGGCAATCACATACGGGCGTCCGCTACGCAGATAGTGAAAAAACGGCGCATTCAAGGCGTCTGCCTCCGCCGCCAATACGCCGCCGCTGACCTCAAGCCCCGCCGCCGTTAACACTTTTGCTCCACCGGCCATGGCCGGATTCGGATCGGATGAGGCATACACGACATGTTTAATGCCAGCCCGGCGAATCGCATCGGTACAGGCCGGCGTGCGCCCGTGCGCCGCGCACGGCTCCAGCGTTACATATAATACGCCGCCGTTGGCTGCATCTCCGGCCGCTTCCAGAGCCATCACTTCGGCATGCGCATCGCCGGGGCGCACATGCCAGCCTTCGCCAACGATTTCGCCGTGATTGAGCACCACCGCGCCAACGCGCGGATTCGGGTGTGTCGTGCCAATACCCTGCCTGGCCAATTCAATCGCCCGCCGCATCAATGCTTCGACATGTTTATTGATTCCCAAAGC
>CAZXAI010000179.1:0-3557 GCA_964638265.1 uncultured Zetaproteobacteria bacterium | reverse complement strand
TGGTCAAGCCGAAACCCAAACCGAAGCCCAAAAAACCGGCCATCAAAACCAAACCGGCACCCAAACGCAAGCCGATAAAAAAAGCTGCAATGAAAAAGGGTGCAAAAGCCAGGGTGGCAGACGATTTCGACCCGTTCGCCCCGCTGGCATCCACGACAGACAGATCAACATCCAGCAAAAAAGCCAGCACATCGCGCCCCGAACTGGCCAATCTGATTGGCAAGCAGCTCACCAGCAGTGAAAAAGAACGGTATATTGCCCTGATGCAGGCGGCAGTGCAGGAGCACTGGAAACTGGCTGTAAGCGCCGGCGACTTCACCGACCCACTGGTGGAAATGGAGCTATTGCCGAGCGGCGCGGTCGCCTCGGTGAAAATCCTCGAAAGCTCGGGCAATGAGGCGCTGGATGCATCCCTGATCCGTGCCATCAAGGCCGCCGCCCCGTTTGAATTACCACGTCAGCAATTTGAATTTTTCCGCATCAATCGCATTCGCTTCCACCCGATAAGGTAAGTCGCGGCTCAGACTGAAAACAATGCATTCAGGGCTCCAATACAGATTTTCTTATCTGTGCTAGTCGAGTAGATCATTCATTACTGACATTGAACCATATCTGCCGTATTCTGCCCCTGAATCTGGCCTGTTTTATAAGGATATATAGAATGTTATTGAAGGGTAGTTTCGACTAAAGGCACGCCAAATCAGCCTCGACAAAATTCAACCGGAAATCATCAAAACAGCGGTTTTTTCTGGCCGATGGCTGCTTATGATTTTAATGCGATTGCCCTGATACATACGTCTGTTCAAATCAGCTGGAGCAAACCCTTCATCACCATATCGGTGTGACTGATAATACCGATGACCTTGCCGCCATCCACCACCGGCGCACGCGACAAACCGAGGCGGCCAAATAATGAACTGGCATAGCGGATATCCATATCGGGATGCACGGTGACAGCCGGCTTGGTCATCACCTCATAAATACTGACCCGATCCGGCGAACGGTTCGCCGCCAGCACATGGCGGGCAATATCGGCAATCACCACAATACCGTACTCATCATGCGCATGCCGTTTATCCACAATCAGACATTTGGTTTCCACATGCCGCATCACCGCCAGCGCCTGCCGTACCGAGGCAACCCCCTCCACCATATCGTATTCTTTTTTCATCACATCCTTGACCGTGATGATGGTTTTTCCACCCGGTTCAGTATTGACACCCTCTTTCATAGCTGCTCCTCCACTTCATCCATCAGACACATAATCTGGCCACCCAGCCCAACGGCATCCTCGACATCGACCTGAAATGCTACGCCGGAACCGGGATCGTCTTCAAAGCCTGCTTCTGCCGCAATTTGTTCCAGAATATTGCGACTCAAATGCTCCTCAACCAGAAACAGCACCATGTCCCGCTGCGCCTCCAGTGCCAGACCGAAGAATGTCTTTTTCGGCTTCAACCCTTCGCCACGAGCATCGCCGACCACCGTGGCGCCGGTAGCGCCGGCCTTGCGCGCCGCAGCCATAATCTGATCCGTTTTGGTGTCCGCCACCAGTGCAATCAATAATTTAAAGCGCATCGTTCTCCTCCGTCTCACTGTTCGTTGTCTTGTCTTTCTGCCGGCGCCGCTCCAGCCAGCGGCTCAGCTGAGCATAAGCCATCACGCTCATAATCGGAAACACGCTGGCAAATGCAATCAGTCCAAAACCATCTATCAGCGGACTGCGCCCCGGAATGGTTGCCGCCAATCCCAGCCCGAGTGCGGCCAGCAATGGCACTGTCACCGTCGATGTGGTCACGCCGCCCGAATCGTAGGCCAGCGGAATAATCATGGCCGGAGCCCGCGTGGTCTGGGCAATCACCACGATATACGCCACCATAATATACAACCACAGATCGGTACCGGTAACGATGCGATAACAGCCAATCGACACGCCAATGGCCACGCCGAGCGATACCGCCAAACGCAGGCCCCAGGCGGAAATCGCACCGCCGGATACCTGTTCGGCTTTCATGCCCACGGCAATCAGGGCCGGTTCGGCCAGCGTCGTCGCCAGCCCGATAGCAAAGGCAAAGGCATAGACCCAGCCGAAATGTTGCCATTGCACTGCCGTAATAGATGCGGCCTGTGCGCCATACAGAAAAGCAGGGTCAGTTAATTGAGCCGCCATCACTGCGCCGAGCGGGAAAATCGCTTTCTCCAGCCCCATCAGAAACAGCGCCAGCCCGAGCAACACATACACGAAACCGCGCACCACGCGCCAGCTATTGGCAATCGGCTGACGCAGCACCAGCAACTGAAAGCCGAGCAGTACAGCCGCAATCGGCATCACATCGCGCAGCGTCGATAACAAGGTATCGGCAAACTGGATCAGCATGCTCATGAAAACAGTCGCTTCATAGCATCAACATGCCGTAGGCCATCACGAAAATCATGGGCATCAGCGAGGCAAAGGCAATCAGGCCAAAGCCATCGAGCAAGGGGTTACGCCCGCGAATGGAGGATGCCAGACCGATACCGAGTGCGGTAACCAGCGGTACGGTAATGGTGGAGGTAGTGACACCGCCGGAGTCATAGGCGATACCGATAATTTCTTTCGGTGCAAACATGGTCATGACCACCACCACGACATATCCGGCCATAATACAGAAATGCACCGGCCAGCCGGACAAAATCCGCAGCACGCCGAGCACAATGGCCGTGCCGACAGACAGGGCGACCGTCAGTCGCAAACCATTGGCATAACTGTCCATAGCCGCCTCTGTCGCAGCAATCATACCGCTGTCGGCTGCAATGTTGGCCGCCTTGCCGGCCACAGCGATCAGGGCCGGCTCAGCCACCGTGGTGCCAAAACCCAGCAAAAAGGCAAAGCTCAGCAACCAGTAAATATTGCCTTTTCTGGCAAAGGCATGCGCCATTGCCTCGCCGAGCGGGAACATGCCGATTTCCAGCCCGCGCACAAACAGGGCCAGCCCGACCAGCACCAGTGCCAGCCCGAGCAGCATTTCCTCCAGATTGGGAATCGGTTGTCTGAACACCAGCCCCTGAAAAAACAGGATGACCAGCACAATAGGCGCCAGATCGCGCGCCGCCGCAAACAGCGGATGCAGCGCCTCCAATATGGCTCTGGAAAACCGTGCCACCCTCGCCTGCCTCACACAGCGCCCCCTCTGTTCGAACTGCCGGAACGGTTACAGACTGTAGCCAAATAATCGTCTCAGGACAACAAACCACAGCATGATATGATGTCAGCCTGCTCGTTCACCTATGGGGCGTCCTGCCTAACCGGCGACAGTCAGGTCAGTGAGACACGCCTTCCCTGAATATCACCCTGATTAAGGTCAGCCATAAAATATACAGATCAAAACACAGGTCGTGCCGCTGTAAATACTCCACATCCAAATCCACTTTCTTAGGGACAGGCAGTTCATCACGCCCATTCACCTGCGCCCAGCCGGTCACGCCCACAGGCAACACATGCACGCCTTTTTCAGTCCGCAAGGCAATCAAATCATCCTGATTATACAACGCCGGACGCGGCCCGACAAAGCTCATAT
>CAZXAI010000178.1:0-3560 GCA_964638265.1 uncultured Zetaproteobacteria bacterium | reverse complement strand
ATGCGCGCCAAACAAGGCAAAGCCCCCCTGCTGCAGCCTGAAGCAGATTGACCT
Source organism: uncultured Zetaproteobacteria bacterium (assembly GCA_964638265.1). Classification (GTDB taxonomy): domain Bacteria; phylum Pseudomonadota; class Zetaproteobacteria; order Mariprofundales; family Mariprofundaceae; genus Mariprofundus. The sequence goes on along the minus strand of CAZXAI010000178.1, from coordinate 3,506 downwards.
ACACATAATCCGGCCTGTTTGTAACAATCCATCCCGTGATATTTGTTACGGCGCCAGCACAAATCACTTCTTTAAAAAACGGGAGAAGAACCCACTGCGTGCTTTGGCCTGTGTGATCTTGACCAGGATAATGGAAATATTGTCCGGCCCGCCGGCCTTATTGGCCATATCAATCAGCAAAGACCCGGCTTTCTCCAGACTGGAGTGATTACGCCTGAGCACTTCGGCAATGGATTCATCGGAAACCACATCGGTTAAACCGTCCGAACTCAACAGATAAATATCCCCCACCTGCACCATATCTTCGAGCAAATCCGGCTCCACGCCCATCTCGACGCCGAGCGCACGCGTCACCAGATTTTTAATCCTGGAGTTGCGGGCATCATCTGCCGTCAGCAGACCGCGACGCACCTGTTCATGCACCAGCGAATGATCTTCGGTGACATGGGATAAGCGATTATCACGCAAGCGGTACATGCGTGAGTCGCCCACATGCGCGGCAGTCATATGCTCGCCATAAAAAGCCGCCACCAGCACGGTCGTGCCCATGCCTGCACACTCAGACTTGCTCTGGGCCGTCGTGAAAATCGCTTCATTGGCCGCCTCAATAGACTGACGCACCAGCATGGACGCTTCGGTAAAACCGGTTTGGGCATTGATCTGCGCATGTGGCATATTCGGCATCTGCTGCAGCGCTGCGCCAATCATCTCAACAGCCATGCCGCTGGCGACTTCACCGGCGTTATAGCCCCCCATACCATCGGCCAGAATAGCAAAACCATGCGCCGCTGAGGCCAGCACACAGTCCTCATTATGTTCCCGTCTGCGACCCACATCGGTTATGGCATGCATTTCATAGCTGATCATGATTGTCCACCCTCCTGGCTTTTCAACGCGTGCAGACAAGCTGAAATCCGCTCCACCACTGCGTCCGCATTCTCAATGCGCAGATCCACTTTTTTGGTCAACAGGCTATCAATCAGGGTGCAGACGCAATCGGGCACCGCCGCATTATGCTGACGCACATCCACATGCGGTTCCTTGGCGATTTTGAACATCAGTTTGGCAATCGACTCGCCCCGGAACGGACGGATGCCGCTGACCAGTTCATACAACATCACCCCCAGCGAAAACAGATCGGAACGACCGTCCAGCTCTTTGCCCGATAGCTGTTCGGGCGACATATAAGACGGCGTACCCAATACGGTACCGGCTTTTTTCTTGCTCGATTCCACAATATGCGCAATGCCGAAATCGGTAACTTTGACGCTCTTGTTTTTCAGCACCATGATATTGGCCGGTTTGATATCCCGGTGAATCACGCCGTTGGCATGCGCATATTTCAATGCCTCGGCCACTTTGGCGATAATTTTCAGTGTCGTCGTGATGGGCAGCAATTTGTCTTTTTTGGTGTATGGCACCAGATCAATACCATCGAGGAATTCCATGGCGATATAGGCCAGGTCATGTTCATCGCCGGCATCGAAAATCGTGACGATATTCGGGTGATTGAGCATGCCGGCAATTTCCGCCTCGTGGAAGAATTTTGTTTTCACCTCTTCGAGTTCATCTGGCTCGAATTCCTGCGACAAGGCCATGGTTTTGATGGCGACCTGACGGTTTATTTTTGGATCCTTGCCCAGATATACGGTACCCATCGCCCCCTTGCCCAGTTCAGAGATGATTTCATAACGCCCCAGCGTCGGACTGCTATCGGCATTGCCCAGCAGCAGTGACAACGCCGTATTGGAATCTTTACCGCGCTGCGATTGTTGTGCACTTTTGGCCTGCAGTAAGCGCGCCTGCACATCCAGATAGGCCGGGTTATGGCTGATGATATGTTCAAAACAGACAACCGCCTGTTCATATTGACGTTTACGCTCGAACGCCTGAGCCAGATCGTAACATACCGCATCCATCTCATCATCCGCCGGACAGGCGAGAAATTTCTCCAGCGCCTGCTCCAGCATACCCTGGCTCTGGAATGAAAAACCCAGCATTTTATTGGTTTCATTCAGACTGTCTGTGGATGTTTGCTGCCAGCGCTGGCCGGCATATCTTTGTTTCAGTATCAGCATAGCATGGCCGACCAGCAGCAACAGGACGGCGGCAAGCGTATGAATCCATAAGGCATACGCACTCAACATGATAAATCCGGCACTGAGCAAGGCGACCAGCAGCACGCCCGAAACAAGCAGCGCCACAACCGGGCTCAGGCGTAAACATAAAAACATCAGGTATAACCCGATCAGCACAAGCAAGGCCAGCTCAAACGGACGCGTCCAGGCCGGACGACTGATATACTGATCATGCAACAGGCTTTGCAGCACATGGGCCGTAAATGCCATGCGCGTCATCTGCCCTGCCGGTGTTACAAGCGACTGTTCCGAGCTGCCAATCAGGACGATTTTATCCCGGAAACGCTCAGCACTCACCCGGCCAGAGAGCACATCGCCAAATGCATACGATGTGAAATGGCTGTCGCTGGCGGCGCCAGCAAATACCGGATACATACGCAATGCGGCATCGGTTGCAATATTGTGCGCACCGAGCTCGATATCCACACCCAGGTTAATGCGAATATCATTCAATGGCACATTCAGGAACTTGGCCGCCAGCGCCAGCGCCATGGATGGAAAGTATTTTCCGGCATAACGCACGGCCAGCACTGCGGATCGCACCACCCCATCGGCATCTCCGAACAGGCTCATATGCCCTATGCCGTCCGATGCCGCCAGCAACGGGGCATAGGGATAGCGCAGACTCACCGCCTGAACCGGCGTGGCATCCACATCGGTGAGGTTGATATGCTTGATAAACCGGCGGCGCAGATCATTCGGTAAAACCGCATGCGCCGTCCCCTGAGCTGAAGCGGCAGTAAAAAACATCGGCATCAGGGTATTGCCGGAGCGCCGTACTGCGTCCAGCAGTGGCTGCCCATGAGCCGTCGATACCGGCTGGCTGTATAAGACGCCCAGCCCAATCACACGCGCACCGGCCTCGGACAGCGTGCCGATGACCGATGCCATCGCCTGTCTATTACCCGATAGCGCTTGCTCATCCATATCAATCAGCACAATACGCTCATCGGCTGTCAATGCCGATTGGCCTGAGACCTGATCATACACCAGGTTTTCCAGATAGCGCAGCGGCGGCCAGGCGTATTCATAGGCTACCAGAAACAGCAGCGTCAATATGGCAGCTGCCAACCAGTCCGATTTCCAGATAGCCCCGAAATTCAAAAAAAAGCCCCTCCACTGCCGCTGATATCATCGTCTGCAGCCCGCACACCACTGAATACTCCATAATTTACAACAACATGACAGCAATTCAGCGTGATTGACTGGCATGACATGCGCTGCAAATTATTTGCTCAGGACATATTGACATGATTCGTGCGGCTCCGTACGGTTCGCGCTCTTTCAAATTCCCCGATAGTTCAGTTGGTAGAACGGTGGACTGTTAATCCATATGTCGCAGGTTCGAGTCCTGCTCGGGGAGCCAGT
>CAZXAI010000177.1:0-3576 GCA_964638265.1 uncultured Zetaproteobacteria bacterium | reverse complement strand
GCGCACACCCATGCCCCGCGCGCGGTAATGCCGACCACCTTGTGGTCATAACCATGCTTGCCGCCGCTGGCGAAGGCATCATCGAGCCAGAATCCGGCCGCCCGGGACTCTTCATTGGCATCATCGGAGAAGCGTGCCGTGCCCTTGTCGGCGGCCACTACAAAATAGGGATCGTTGATATCCTGCGGCGCAATCACCATGCCTTCGGGGGCAATGACGTTGCCGTCCCGCATATTATCGGTCAGAGCCAGCAGGGTGCGGATAAACAGTCGATATTGCTGCAATACAAAATCCGGGCCGGAATCGCCGCGTATGACAAAGCCGCCCTTGGAACCCGTCGGTACAATCTGTCCGTTTTTGATGGTCTGCGTGCTCATCAGCTCCAGCACTTCGGTGCGGAAATCGGCCGGTCGATCTGAATAGCGCAGGCCGCCACGGGCAATAGGCCCGGCTCGCAGATGTACGCCTTCGACATGCACGCCGTGTACGAAAATTTCGCGGTATGGTTTCGGGTGCGCTGCAAAGCTCAGTTTGCCCGGATCGATCTTGATAGCGATGGGGGCGCCGGTGTCGCGAATAAAGGCGTTGGTGCGCAGTGATGCTTCCGCCAGCTCGGCCAGCGCCCGGAACCAGCGGTCATCGCTGAGCGAGGCAACGCCCTGCATGGCCAGATGGAAGGCATCGCGTGATTCAGCCAGATATTCCTCCGGCATGGCGGGCAGATGATGGGCGGCAAATAAATGATGCAGACAGGCGGAAACCGATGCGTGGCACAGCATCATATCGGTCAATGGCAGCTTGGCGGCATCCGGCATGAGCTGGATCAGATGATTACGCAGGGTGATCAGAATGGCGACGGCATCGATATCCAGCCCGGCCCGAATGATCAGTGCATTGACGGGATCATGGTCGGCTTCATCATTGAGCACCAGTGCCAGGGCGCGCCTTAAATGGCTGATATCGTCCGTATCCAGCTGGCGCGGGCTGTGACAGGTCAGCGATGAGATATGAATGCAGCCGCATGTGGTGTCGGGGGCGTCGGCACAGCCCGGATCGGTGCCGAAAGGCACCACCGATTCCTCGACCGGATCGAGACCAAAGGAGCGAATCAAATCGACCAGCGTACCCAACGAGGGTTGTTGCAGGGAGTAAATGCGCAATTCGATATCATTGCCATGCTGGTTGGCAGGGGTGATATGTACGCAAGTCCGGCCATTGGCCAGCACGCGCCGCCGCATCTGGATATCGCGTGTAAACTGGGCTGGCGGGAATAACTCCTGATACAATGACGAAATGGTTTCCAGCTCATGCAGGGTGGCGGGGATATCAAACAGGTCGGCATGCCGGAGCACTTCGGCCTTGGCGATATCTTTCCAGAATATAATACAGTGGCGAATCAAATCATGCAGTTTTTTGGCGCTTACCGGCGGCCTGTCGCACGCGATGCCGATCAGCACAATACGGTGCGGGCCAATGCCGACGGATTCATGGCCGTGTGATTCCAGGCCGACATCAGCCAGCGCATCCATAATCCGCTGCAATACGGTCGGGCCGTATCGTTTGCTGGTCATGGCGATCATCAGGGTATCGAGATTGCCCTGCAGGGAAGGCAGTATGCTGGCCACCACCTGCATCGGATCAGCCAGATCGATGATGGCTTTCAGCGGCTCCAGCCAGTCGGCGGCTTTTGTGCCCAGCAGGATGCGCTTGGGCATACGGTCGAACAGGGTGCGGATTTCCCGGCGATAAAAGGCCGAATGCTGTAACAGCGGGTCGGCGGCCAGTTGTCGCCAGGCGCTGGCCATGATGGGCAGGTAGCTGGCATTGGCAAAGCGGGCGCTACGCGAACAATGCCCGATAACCAGTGCAGATTCGGGTTGGCCGTCCTGGCCGGTCCAGCAGATGCGTAATACTTCGATGCTGGCGGCGCTGTATAGATAATGCTGCGCAGCGGTCAGATTGAGCCAGTGCAGCCCGGCGCTGGTTTCGGCTTCAAACGATTCGAGTTCATCCAGCAGGCCGGGCACAATACGATTAAACACACGTTTATTGCGTAGCAGCCCCAGTCGTTTACCGGTCATCCGGATGCCGAACAGGAGGTAGTGGTTGTCATTGATCCAGTCCAGCAGGGCTGCCGCATCCGGTTTTTCCGGCATCAGGCGTGCAATGCAATGAGCAATCGTCCGGCGCATCGCCTGAAAATCACTGACCGACAGGTCCACCGATTGCAAAATAGCCTGAATATCCTGCCGGATGGGTTCGGCATCGGGGGCTAATGTGGCCGAGATATGCAGGGCGATAAACATGAAATTGTCTTCGTCATGAATGTCCGGGCGTTGCAGTTGCAGATCGCATCCGTCCGGGCTGCAGGCCATACGCGCCACCATGGTTTGCTGACCGATGGGCTGGATACCCTGACGCAATAAATAGCCCTTGATGGCATCCAGATAAAACGCCTGATCCGGGCATCGAATGGTGAATACATGGCGGTGCAGACTGCCATGGCTGAGCGTGCGGCTATGCATTTCCACCCGTCGGGCTTTGCCTCTGGGCAGCAGGGTGAGAAAGTCCTGCACCAGGGCCGCCATCAAACGCGGCTGCACCGCATCCATGCGGTGCTGGCGGCGAGCCTGATCAAGCAGGTCGATAAGCTGATGGCGCAAATGTCGCATGGCTCAAGTGTAGCCTCAGACAGTGTGCGCTGTCGAATGAAATATGGGCAAAGTATCAGGGCCTTTCGCTACGCACGTCATGTCTTAACGCGCATGTTAAAGCCGGTGGCCTTTCAGGGGCTCCCGCAGCATCGTTTTGTTTTCAGGCCGCTGCCGCAGGGGCATGGCGTATTGCGCCCGGCTTCGCTGATCTCACATTGACCATCGACATAACGCCAGTGCCGACCTGTTTGTGCAAAGCGGCTGATTTCGTGCAGCGTCATGATGGTTCCATGCTCACGGAAACCGGCAATAAACTCGACGCTCGTTTCAGTGGCGTGGATGATGGTCAGTCCCAGCCAGTCGGTGCCGGTGGGGGATACGCGTGAGGGGCGTGTGTCCGCATGCCAGCTGTGATGCAGGTAATCCCAGCAACCCAGTACATAGGCGCTATAGCGCGAGCGCATCAGTATTTCGGCAGAGGTGGCGCTATCGTTATCAATGACCGGCTGGCAGCAGTTTGCCAACGCATTACCGCTGCCGCAGGGGCAGCGTTCAGGGCGTTTCATCGGGATCTGCGGCATCGGGGTCAATAATATGGCGCAGGATGTCTGCTTCACGGAGGCCTTCGCCGCTCACGGTTTGATGCTGCAATGATATGCCGGCCTGATGCACCGATGCCGGATCGCCGGAGATCAGCGGGTGCCAGTCGAACAGGGGCTTGCCTGCATGCAATAAGCGATAGGCGCAGGTGTGTGGCAGCCATGCGTAATGCTGATCCGCCATACCCCGGATATCCATGCAATCGGGTACGCGCTGGCTGCGGTGCAGATAATCACGGCAGCGGCAGCTTGCATCATTAAACAGTTGGCAGCGGATATCCGTGTAGAGGATTTCGCCGGAATCCGCATCCTCGAATTTCCAC
>CAZXAI010000176.1:0-3580 GCA_964638265.1 uncultured Zetaproteobacteria bacterium | reverse complement strand
GGGTCAGGTGGCGTGACATATACAGCACGGTATTGCCGCTGTGTGTAAACGCAGCAATGGCGGCAATAGGCATCATATGTGATGTCTCCATAGCCTGACGCGCAATACATTCATCAATCGAATGCGGAGGGAAACGCGGATCGCGCGTCGAGGTCGAGGGCAGCACTTTCTGCCTCTCGGTTGCGATGCAGGTGCGATGCATGGCTTCCACAGCCTCAATCGGATATTTACCGGCTGCCGACTCGCCCGACAACATGACCGCATCGGTGCCATCGAGCACGGCATTGGCCACATCATTGACTTCAGCACGGGTCGGAATCGGATTATTGCACATCGATTCCATCATCTGGGTGGCCACGATGACCGGCGTATTATGCTTCGGCGCTTCGCGCAGGATGCGTTTCTGCACCGGTGGCACAGCGGCGTCGCCAATTTCCACGCCCAGATCGCCACGCGCAACCATGACTGCATCCGATTCTTCCATAATCGTGGTCAGGTTTTCCGGCTCAACCGCTTCAGCGCGTTCCACTTTGGCGATCAGACCGGCATTGCTGCCTTCAGCACGCACCAGCGAACGGGCATACGCCATATCAGCGCCATGGCGAGGGAAGGAGATGGCAATATAGTCCACGCCAATGGCGCAGGCTGTTTTGATATCTGCCTTGTCCTTGTCCGTCAGCGCCTCTGCCGACAGGCCGCCGCCGGCGCGATTGATGCCTTTATTGTTCGACAGTTCACCACCCACCATAACAGTGCAGTGGATTTCCTGACCAACGATCTTATCGACATCCATGACAATCAGGCCATCGTTGAGCAGCAGCCGTGCGCCCGGTTCTACATCGCCGATCAGTTCTTTATACGTCAGGCCAACGCGTTCATCGTCACCATCATCCAGGCCCAGTGCGCCATCAATAATATATTTCTGACCGGGCTTCAGCTGTGTCTTGCCGGTTTTATATTTACCGATGCGGATTTTGGGACCCTGCATATCCGCCAGAATACCGACGCACACGCCGTGTTTTTTGGCCGCAGCGCGTACATTTTCTGCGCGCTGGCGATGTTCATCAGCCGTACCATGTGAAAAGTTCAGGCGTACGACATTAACGCCGGCGCCAATCAATTTATCCAGCACCTCCGGAGATTCGGAGGCTGGGCCTAGTGTTGCTACAATTTTGGTTCTACGGAATTCCTGGTTCACTTAAGCTGCACGCCCCTCTAACATGGCCACCGCCGGTAGTTTCTTGCCTTCCAGAAACTCCAGGAACGCGCCGCCGCCGGTTGAGATATAAGATACTTTGTCGGAAATGCCGTATTTGGCTACAGCTGCCAGGGTGTCGCCACCACCGGCAATGGAGAATGCATCGGATTCGGCAATAGCCAGCGAAACGGCCTTGGTGCCTTCGCCGAACTGGTCGAACTCAAACACGCCCAGCGGGCCGTTCCAGACGATGGTGCCGGCATTCTTGAGGATTTCAGCCAGTTCAGCAGCCGAGTCCGGGCCGATATCAAAGATCATATCATCATCCAGCGTCTCATCCGCGCTCTTCAGCGTGGCTTCCGCAGTTGGCGAGAATTCCTTGGCGCAGACCACATCAGTCGGTACGGGAATGCTGCCGCCGCGCGCTTCGGCATCAGCGGTCAGTTTCTTGCAGGTATCGATCAAATCGGCTTCATACAGCGACTTGCCGACCGGTTTGCCGGCTGCAGCGATAAAGGTATTGGCGATGCCGCCGCCAACGACCAGCTGATCAACGATTTTACTCAGTGATTCCAGCACGGTCAGCTTGGTCGAAACTTTGGATCCGCCCACAATGGCGACCATCGGACGAGCCGGATTATCCAGTGCGTTGCCGAGCGCTTCGAGCTCTGCTGCCAGCAGCGGGCCAGCACAGGCAACCGGTGCAAACTGACCGGCGCCATGGGTGGAAGCCTGGGCGCGGTGCGCCGTGCCGAAGGCATCCATGACATAGACATCACACAGGGATGCATATTGTTTGGACAGGGCTTCATCGTTGCTCTTCTCACCAACATTGAAACGGATATTTTCCAGCAGTACCAGCTCGCCGTCAGCCAGTTCCGGTGCGTTGTCCAGGTAATCTTTCACCAGACGCACTTCTTTACCGAGCAGCTTGGATAAATGACGGGCAACCGGCGCCAATGAGAATTTCTCATCGTATTCACCTTCGGTCGGGCGTCCCAGATGGCAGCAAACCTGTACTTTGGCGCCGGCTTCCATGGCTTTCTGCATGGTTGGCAGGCTGGCGCGGATACGGGTATCGTCTCCGACCTCGCCATCAACAATCGGTACATTCAGGTCTTCGCGAATCAGGACGCGCTTACCCTTGAGATCCAGATCGGTCATTTTAATTACAGACATCAGCTACTCCTTGAAATAATGAACGACTCATTGTGTCATAAAGCATGACACAATGATGACATTCGTGCTTTGAATTTGTTTGGTTCGGTTCAATCATTGTATTGATGCGAACGCTTGTCGCTGCCGGTTTCCGGTAGTGAGATACCGGCAATGACAAACGTGGGAGTGTTTCAGAACACTCCCACGCAGGCTTGATTCAGGCGATATGACTCAATACGCGCAACATATTGCAGGTATATCCATATTCGTTGTCATAAAAGGCAACGATCTTGACGAAGGTGCTGTCGATAGCGATACCGGCAGTGGCATCAAAGATGGACGGGTGTGAATCACCACGGAAGTCGGTGGAAACCACTTTCTCGTCGGTGAAGCCCAGCACGCCTTTCATGGCGCCTTCGGATGCAGCTTTCATGGCGGCAACGATACCTTCGTATGAGGTCTCTTTTTCCAGTTCAACCGTCAAATCGACTACAGATACGTCGGACGTCGGTACGCGGAACGCCATGCCGGTCAGTTTACCGTTCAGGGCAGGAATGACCTTGCCCACAGCTTTGGCAGCGCCGGTGGAAGACGGAATGATGTTTTCCAGAATACCGCGACCACCGCGCCAGTCTTTATTGGACGGGCCATCCACAGTTTTCTGGGTAGCTGTTGCAGCATGAACGGTGGTCATCAGACCGCGTTTGATGCCGAAGTTATCGTTCAGCACCTTGGCGACAGGCGCCAGGCCGTTGGTGGTGCAGGATGCAGCGGAGACAATGGCTTCACCGGCATAATCTTCATGGTTGACGCCGTAAACGAACATCGGGGTGTCATCCTTGGACGGTGCAGACTGCAGCACTTTGGACGCGCCGGCATCGATATGGGCCTGGCAGGTTTCCTTGGTCAGGAAGAAACCGGTGCATTCGAGCACTACGTCCACATCGATATCGCCCCATGCCAGATCAGCCGGGTTGCGTTCGGCAGTGACGCGGATGGTCTTGCCATCGACAACCAGATTGCCGCCGTCAACCGATACATCGCCATCAAAACGGCCATGTACGGAATCATATTTGAGCATATAAGCCTGATACTCCGGCTCGAGCAGATCATTGATGCCGACCACTTCCATATCCGGGAAATCCTTGGCAATGGCGCGGAACGCCATGCGGCCAATGCGGCCAAATCCGTTAATACCAACTTTAATCGTCATACTTCACTCCC
>CAZXAI010000175.1:0-3587 GCA_964638265.1 uncultured Zetaproteobacteria bacterium | reverse complement strand
AAACAAGGGCGAAAGCCGAAGCTTTCGCCCTTGCACTCAGGCCGCCTGACCTGAGGGAAGGAGGATTAAGCGGCGGCCCGAGATCCGGTGCTCAAAACAGATAATATTTTGCGCTCAGGGTGAACATGCTGGATTCCAGCCCCTTGAAATTTGTATTGATCAGTGTCGCATTGGTTTTCGGCTTGCTCAGCATATGCGAATACTCCAACCCAATGGCGTAGTTCTCGGCAAAGCGGTACTGCAGGCCGGCACCATAGGCATAACCGGTGCGTGTTTTCTTCTGCTTGGGGAAGGCCCCTTTGCTGTAGCTGGCTTTCAGGGTGGCCACGCCAACCAGACCGTACATCATCCAGTTGTTATCAAAATGATACTGCGGCTTCAGATAAGCGGCGGCAAAATAATCGATGCCGGTGCGCGGCTGCAAGGTCAGTTCCTCACCGGTCTTGCCGGATGCGCCGATGCGCAGTTCTGCGCCGAGGTAGTCGGAGAAGTCGTCGCCAACCTGTAAGTAACCGCCGCCAACCGCTTTCTTGGTCACGCCCGTGCCCAGATTAAATGCGCCGAATCCTGCCCCGACATACGGGTCGGATGCCTGTGCTGCGCCGGCAAAGGCGAACATCATGCAGATCGCCGCCGCCATTTTGATTGTTCTGTTCATATGATTAAAGCTCCTTTGATGTCATCAATGGCGCTGCACTCTAGCGGCGAAGCTGAAATGAAGCTGAACGCGCCTGAACCCGCTCAGGGAAATGGATATCGACCAGCAACCCGTTGAGCAATGCAGAACGGGACAGCGTCATACTGCCGTCATAGGCCTGCACCATTTCATGCACAATGGATAACCCCAGGCCGGAGCCGGTCTCATCGCCGCGCACGCCCCGTTGCAGCCATTGATCGGCCTGAGTCGCATCCAGCCCCGGCCCGTCATCCTCGATACGGATCATCAGACTGCTGTCAGCATCCAGGCTGATACAGCAACGCACTATTGAACGCCCCCACTTGCAGGCGTTTTCCATCAGGTTGCCAATAATCTCCAGCATATCCTCGCGATCGGCGCCGATGCGATTGATTGCATCCAGCTCCAGTTGAATCGAAATTTGCGGAAAAGCCTGTTCCAGCATGCGCGCCATATCCTGCAAATCGCGACGCACCTCTTTCCACTGCCCACCCGGCATCGGACCGGCCATGCGGGCGCGCACCAGCTCTGTTTCAATACGGGCATCAATCAGGCCGAGCTGGGCATTCAGTTCGGTCTTATCCTGACTCTGCGGCTGACGTTCCACAATCTGCCGGGCGACTGCCAGCGGTGTTTTCAGGCTGTGAGCCAGATCGCCCAGGGCATGGCGCGAACGCGTCAGGCGCTGGCGCATCAGCATCATCAAACGGTTCACTTCAGCCACCAGCGGCGTGATTTCTGCCGGCGTCGGCATCGTCACCTGTTCCAGCTCACCCCGATCCAGCAGACCCAGTTGTTCGCGCACCCGCTGCAAGGATTTCAGGCTGGCATTGACCAGCCAGCCTTGCAATACCAGCAGCGCCAGTATGGCTGCGGCGGCAAACAGTAAAAAATGGCGCTGAAACGCTGCAGTTCCGGATTCAATCAGGGACATATCCTCGGCGACCCGGATATGCACGCTTTGTCCGTGCCACTGCACGCGGCGTGACAACACCAGCAGCACCTGCTGTTTCGGCCCCTGCACATCTCTGCTCACTGTGGCCGCTGTTGCAGGCAGGCGTTCATCCCATAGCGAGCGTGAGCGCAGTGGTCGGCCAGCCACATCAATCTGGAAGTAATGGCCGGAAAACGGGCGTTGATAAATCACCGGAATGCCGTCCTGATTCAGCTTCGGGCCGTTCTCAGGCGACCAGCGCAGGGCGGCCAGCACCTGTTCCTGATCGTGCTGCAGGCGTGAAATCATATTATTTTCGCTCAGCGCCTCGATCTCATGGCTGACCACAAACGACAGCGCCACAAAGAACAGCGCCAGACTGGCGGCCAGGCTTATGCTCAGCCGCTGTTTGAGCGAGATCATGCCGCATCGCCCTGCAAGACATCCGAATCGAGAAAATACCCCTGCCCCCGACGCGTACGAATCACATCACGGCTCAGTTTCCGGCGCAGCCGACTGATATACACCTCAATCACATTGCTCTCTTTCTCATCATTGAAATCATAGACGTGTTCTACCAGCCGGGAGGCTGAAAGAATCTTGCCGGGGTGCAGCATCATATAGCGCAACAGGCGAAATTCGATGCCGGTCAAATCAATATCGCGCCAGCTATCGCCCTGCTGCCACTGCGCTATCTGGCGCGCTTCATCGAGCCGCAAACAGCCAATGCGCAGTTCACTGCCGGTCTGCCCGCAAGCGCGTCGAATCAGCGCCTGCAAACGCACCACCAGCTCTTCAACATGAAACGGCTTGGTCAGATAGTCATCCGCTCCGGCGCGGAAGCCTTCCACCTTTTCATGCCAGGCGCCGCGCGCTGTCAGAATCAGCACCGGCGTGGTCATACCGTTGGCGCGCCAGCGAGCCAGCAGCTCCAGCCCCGGCATATCCGGCAAGCCGAGATCGAGCACGATAATATCGTAAGGCTCGCTCTCGCCCATATATGCGCCATCCACGCCCCGGTGGCTACTGTCGACGGCAAAGCCCCGGCGCGCCAGCTCCGCCGCCAGTTCCCGGCACAGGGATAATTCATCCTCGATCAGTAACAAGCGCATCAGTCCCGCTCCAAACCGAGCACCCGGCCACTGCGCGCATCCACCCGGATGGTTCGAATCACTTGATCCCGGCCGAGCATCTCCACTTCATAGATCACCAGCTTGCGCCCATTTTCCATTTCCTCTTCCAGTTCCACATCCAGCAGCGTGCCCGGATAACGGTTTTCCACTGCGGAAAGGATTGTTGTCAGCGGCAAAATGGTATCGCTGTCGCGCAACTGGCGCACCCGATCCATATCATCAGCCACCGCCGCGACGGCGCCACAGGTCAACAGCAACGCCAGCATCAGGGGGGCGCAGCATCGGCTCAGCCCCCTGCACCATATCAGGCGGTCAATCCTCCCAGCTGCCAAAGCCGGGGATGCGGACGCTGTCTTCATCAAACACCCCTTTAGCGGCCATGCTATGGCAAGCCAGACAATTGGAAAAGGAGCGTACTTTGGCATTATCAGCCACCATACGGACGGGCACCTCACGGTGTTTATGTTCAAAGAACGGTGTTTTCGTGATTCGCAACGGCGTATCCACATGCCGAATCGAACGCAACACGCTGCGGCTGAAACGACCGGGCGACTGGTCTGCCGCATGCAATTGCAGATAGCGCGTGATACTGGCCTGCGTGTCCGCATCCAGCTCGGCGTTTTCGCCGAAATGATCATCCAGCGTGGTCATAATCTGCAACCATGAGCGTTCCGGCAGAAAACCCGGTTGATAGGCAAAATGACAGGCCGAACACTCGGTTTGATACGTGTTATTGCTCACGACCGGCACAGCCGCCGTCTCGTGCATAAACCTGAAGCCATCTTCACTGCCTTCATGTTCCTCATCCTCACCCGTCCAGGCCAGCGTCGCCATGGCCAGGCTC
>CAZXAI010000174.1:0-3592 GCA_964638265.1 uncultured Zetaproteobacteria bacterium | reverse complement strand
ATGGTAATGCCGGATGTAGAAATCAATGCGCTGTTCCAGTGAAACGTATTTACCATACGAACATCATGCGCATGGTTGAAAAGGTGGCGCAGCTTAATGCCAGCCGCAATATATACAAGCAAGCCACGCCACGCGCCGCCAATGGCGCGCGTTCACTTAGCGAGTTGACAACACCTCACACCGTAGTCTACTATAAGTAGATCTATAGAGGAGACTACTATGTTTGCAACCAATGTTCGCAATTTAAAGAAGAACCCCTCATTGGCTCTCAGGCAGGCGGAACAGGAGCCTGTATTGGTCTTAAAAGGCGACCAGCCCAATGCCCTTATCGTTCATCTGGATAAAACCGGTATGGATAGCGAGCAGGCATTTCGCCCTGCAATCGCAGCCTCTCTGTATAAAGATAAAACCCTGTCTCTGGGTGCTGCGGCCCGATTAAGCAAGTTATCCCTTACACAATTTGTCGATCACCTTGCCAGCCTTGGCATTGATGTAGTGCGTATGGATGAAACAGTGGAACAGGAAACCCGGGATATGAGCGCATGGCTCGCGTCATAATTGATGCCGGGCCGCTTATTGCTTTTGTCAAAGTCAATCAGACTGACCTGTTTCAGCACCTGTTTGGAAATATTTATATCACAACATCGGTGCAACAGGAGTGTATGGCCAAGCCCTGCACTGAAAGCATGGCTTTATGCGCCTTAATGCAGGCAGAATGGTTACATATTTGCGACCCGACCACAGGCGATCAGCCGTTATCCCTCAGCCTGGGCGATGGCGAACGGGATAGCATTCACCTGGCATCAGAAGGCCCTTCCGGCAGTTTACTTGTCATAGATGATTACCTTGCACGCAAGCAGGCTATCCGGCTGGACTTGCCGGTGATCGGCACTGTGCGAATACTGGATATTGCAGAGAAACGCGGCCTGATCAACAGTGCAGAAGCAGTCATATCAGATATGAAAAATTGCGGTTATCGTATTTCACTGGCAATTCTTGAGCACATGCGAAACGCGTGATTACTCACCCTTCGCTATCAAGGCGACTCACATATTTCGCCATATATAGCAACACTTACCAGGAGCCGCCAAATGGCGGCTCTTTGTATCCGTCAGACTCGATTATGCCTGTTTGGCCAGCAAAGATGGATCATACCAGTCGGTCATATGATCATACATTTCGCCCTTGAAAATATAATACGGCGATTTGTAGTAGATATACACATCATGGAACGGATCGGTCAGGATTTTGCAGAACCAGACCAGCCCGGACTTCACGCCCATAATAAAAAACAGGTGAACGGTTCTGAATATCAATGCCCCCACAGCCAGCATCAACCACACAATCGACAGGTTATACATAAATCCGCGTGCCTGATCGGCGGCATCGAACAGGCCGAACATCGACGGTTCAACATACAAGGCGACAGACACCACCGCCCACAGCGATAACAATACCAGCTTGCGAAAGAGGTTATAACCGACTTTCACGCTCTCCTTGTAATCATGCGTGGCATCATTGACTGCATCAAAGTTTTTCGGCTCAAAAAAGAAATGACCGATCTGGCGCAATAGCATGGCCACCACCCAGCCGAACAGCACCGCCTTGACCGGATCAATAAATATCCACACATAGCTGGCGATAAAGCAGATGGAACTGGCCAGGTGTAACAACTGATTGATACGATTATGATGATAATAACGATGGTCATCCCAGCGCTGCATGCGCAATTCTTTCATAAATTCCATGCTATACCCCCCCTGCATAAAATACGTAAGGGGATTGTGAACCATTTTTATGGCATGAATATGTCAAAATAAAGTCATGCCGGAGGCAAATGCAATAAGGGCTCGCCCATCCTGATCCCCTGCCCGTCCTGAATGCCGGCGCACAAGCGATAATGCGATGTGGCAAATACGATAATGGTCGAGCCATGCTGAAAATAGCCCATTTCATCGCCCTTCGCATAGCTGGCCTGGCAAGGCAGGCGATTGCAACCGCGACTGCGCAGATCCATATCGCCATCGAGACAATGGAATTTCATGCTGGCTACCAGAATAGCAGCCACCGGCACCAGCGTGATGCTGTGTTCGCCATGACCGGTGTCCAGCGGCACCACGGCCCGCTCATTTTTGCAGTACAGCTTCTCAATACGTTTCAGGGCAATCGGGTTCACATTCCAAGTATCGCCGGAAATATAATTGATTTCATCCACCCGACAATCGACCGGCGCATGAAAACGGTGATACATGCTCGATTTCAGCCGCAGGGTGACAAATACGCCGTCGCGATATGTTTCCTGCAAGGCTGTGTCCGGTATCAAATCGCCCAGCTCATAGGGGAAACCCTTGGCCTGATAGACTGTGCCCCCCTCGATGTTCCCATGCGCCCCGACAATGGCATCGCAGGGACTGACGACGATGGATGCTCGCTGATCCACCGGGCGCGCGCCGGCGTTTAACTCACGGATAAAACAATCATGCAGGCTGGCGTATGTTTGCGTTTTTGCTTCGGATAAATCCAGATCATTGGCAAACAGGCGCCATATCCCAATGGATATCCGGGTTAACAACGGACTCTCGATACGACTAAACCACCCCATCCAGCGGGTAAGGTAGCGGCGCGGAATGCGATTGGTGAGCAGGAAATTCAATTGCTCCTGCTGTGTAAGGCTGGCGATTAATTTTGTCATATTATGATGGAGTCAAAGGCGCTCACCGCAGAGTAAGGCATAAAAAAGATTATACCGCCGCTCGCGCGCTCTATTCGCCGGCTCAGATGTACCCGGTTCCAGCATTGAATACTCCTGTTTGGTTTTGACTTTCCTTTGCGTCCTTTGCGGTGAACGATTTCGCATGTCATGTTTCAATAGCCAGGCCCATATCCTGCAAGAACTGACGCATGATCGGTTCGGCCTGATAGGCGCGACTGCGCTGCATGGCATGTTCGCACATGGCTGATCGATGTTCGTCAGCTTCAAAAAAACCGATAACCTGCGCGCTCATGGCTTCGATATCCTCGACCAGATAACCGCTGACACCGTCTTCGATAATATCTTTGGGGCCTTTGCAGTTGTAAGCGATCACCGGCATGGCGTAGGTGAATGCTTCCAGCACCACATTGCCGAAGGTATCGAAGCGGGATGGGAAGACGAACATATCCAGCCCGGCATAGAGCGATTGCATGCGCGCCTTATCCACCCAGCCGAGAAACAGCGCATCGGGCAGGGCTGCTTTCAACGCCGTTTCAGCGGGGCCTGTGCCGGCAATCACCAGGCGCACATCCGGTATGGACAGGCGGATGCGAGCCATCATGCCGGGCAAATCAAAGATACCCTTCTCACGACTGATACGACCGGCATAGAGCAGCACCGGCGTATCATCGCCGGCATCGGCAAACAGTTCGCTTTTACGCACCGGAACAATATCCGGGTTGCGCGGCGCAGTGTGGTGGGCGGTTAAAAATATGCGGTCTGTATCCAGCTCCATTTCATGCCCGGTCAGCCAGTCGCGATGCTCATTATTGAGCACAAATACGCCGGTAAACTGGCGATAAAAGAAACGCAGGAAGCGGCGAATACGATCCCGTTCAT
>CAZXAI010000173.1:0-3626 GCA_964638265.1 uncultured Zetaproteobacteria bacterium | reverse complement strand
TTTGAGCTTCTCTTCCATCTGCTGCCACGAATGCACCGAAGCGCCGCCGACCGCCACAATGCGATCCCCGACCTGCAAGCCGGCCTGTTCGGCCACCGATGCCGGTGCAATACCGCCGACAATGGTCGGTAACACCGCCTGCCCGATCCATCCCACCATCATGTATGCAACAATGGCAAACAAAAAATTATAGCCGGGGCCAGCCACGGCCACGGCGGCGCGTTTCCACACCGGCTGATTATTAAAGGCTCTGGCTTTGTCCTGTTCGGACAGTTCCGCCTGCGCCTCGCCATCCTGCTCATCCGGAGTTTCACCCAGCATTTTCACATAACCGCCGAGCGGAATGGCCGCAATCACATACAAGACTTCCTGATCCCGGCTGCGCCATGAGAACAGCGCCGGCCCGAAGCCGATGGAAAATTTCTCCACCTTGATGCCCAGTCTGCGGGCCATTGAAAAATGGCCATATTCATGCACGGCGATGAGCAGCGCAATGGCCACCACGAATGCCAACGATGTATGTAAAATTTCAGTCACGCAGTTATCACCTCATCCGCCAGCTTGCGGGCATGGCCGTCATGCAACCATACCTCATCGAGACTGCCCACGGGGACATTGTCCACCCTGGTCAGCACCGCTTCAACTGTCGTTACTATATCCATAAAGCCAATCTGCTGATCACGGAACGCTGCATTGGCCACTTCATTGGCAGCATTAAAGGCGATGGCCAGAGAATCTTCACCCTGCAATACGTCCTGCACCAGCCGCATGGCCGGAAAACGGACATGATCCACCGCCTGAAAGCTGAGCGCGCCGGTCTGCACCAGATCCAGCCAGTCTATGCCTGTTGCCAGTCTCGGTTCCGCCTGCATGGCATAGGCAATCGGCATACGCATATCCGGCATGGCCAGCTGCGCCAGCACCGAGCCATCCTGATACTCCACCATGGCATGTACAATGCTCTGCGGATGAATAATGGCAGAGAGTTTGTCCGGCGCCAGATCAAACAGCCAGCGCGCCTCAATCAATTCCAGCGCTTTATTGATCATGGTAGCCGAATCAATGCTGATTTTCGCGCCCATATCCCAGTTCGGATGCGCCACCGCCTCCGCTACCGTCACCGCCTGCAGACTGGCCGGATCACGATCCCGGAACGGGCCGCCGGAAGCAGTCAGGATCACGCGGCGCACCGAATCACGATCATGGCCTGTTAAACACTGGTGAACAGCGGCGTGTTCCGAATCGACCGGCGTCACTACAGCGCCGGATGCGGCGGCGGCCTCCATAAACAAACGCCCGGCAGTGACCAGACATTCCTTATTGGCCAGCCCTACGCGTTTACCGGCCTGCACGGCAGCCAGCGTCGCCGGTAAACCGGTCGAGCCGACCATGGCCGCCATCACCATATCGGTTTCCGGGGCGGCGGCCAGTGCAATCGCGGCATCCATACCGTCTGCCAGCTGTACGCCGGCGGGCAACCGCCCTGCAATGGCTTTGGCCGCCGCCGCATCAGTCATCACCACCCATTGCGGGTGCAGTGCGTTAGCCAGTTCGAGCATTTTTTCTACATTGCGATGCCCGACCAGGGCAAATGCAGCAAATTTATCCGGATGCCTGAGCATCACATCGGCAGTGCTGCAGCCGATTGAACCGGTCGCGCCGAGTATGGTCATACGTTTCATTGCATGCCCCACAGCAACCAGGTGACCGGCACCGCCATAATAATCGCATCAATACGATCCAGAATACCGCCGTGGCCGGGCAGCCAGCGACCACTGTCCTTGGCGCCGACCAGGCGTTTCACAGCCGATTCGGATAAATCACCGAGCATACCGGCCAGTACGCACACAATCGCCAGCATGATGGCGGCAAATACAGGCATCACGCCCCAATACAGCCAGCACCCGACAGCGACAGGCACGCCGAATAACAAACCGCCTATCGCCCCCTGCACCGATTTACCCGGACTGATGGCCGGACATAATTTATGTTTCCCGATAGCGCGACCGACAAAATAAGCCGCCGAATCCGATACCCACACGCCCAGACAGGCACCGATAATCAACCCCTGTCCGGCGGCGCTGGCATGCGTCTTGGCAATCGCCAGGGCAAATACAAACACCCAGCCGAATATCCAGATGGCGGCAAAAAAATCGCCGAATGAGGCCGCTGTTGTGCGCGAGCCCAGTACAAACAAGGCGAACCAGACAAAGCTGCCGAGCAGCAACAACTCGATGCCAGGCCATAGTGAAAAAGTCGCCCAGACAGCGGCAGCAACCAGCATATACAAGGCCGGCTGCCGCAATTGAATCAGCAGCACCAGTTCGCAGGTCGCCACCAGACCAATCACGGCCAGACCACGTTCAAACCACGGCGGTGATAAATGCGCATACCAGCCATAAACGACCAGCAACAGCACGATAGCGGTGATGATGCGCTTGCTCAGCTCGGTCATGACTCAAGCTGCTCGCTGGTCAAACCGTAACGGCGTTCACGGCGTGCATATTCAGCCAGCGCCAGTTGCAAGTCCTGCTTGCTGAAATCCGGCCAGAATACATCGGAAAAGTAGAGTTCGGCATACGCCGCATCCCACAAATGAAAATTGGAAATACGCATTTCGCCGCCGGTGCGAATCAGCAGATCGACCGGCGCAATATCATGCCGCCACATGCGGGCGCGAAACTGCTCGGGGTTCAGGTGTGACAAGGCCTGTTGCGGATCCGGCTGCGACTGAGCCCAGTGCAGCGTTTGTTGGACTGCTGCGATAATTTCCTGCTGACCACCATAGTTCAGACACACAATCAAATCGATGGCGGAGTTATGTGCTGTTTCAGCACAGGCCTGTTCCACCGCCTTGCGCGCACTGTTGGGCAACGGGGAGAGATCACCCAGCACACGGAAACGAACGCCGTTGCGCATCATTTCCGGCAGGGTTTTCGGGATCAGGATCGTCAGCAAGCCCATCACCCCGCGCACTTCCAGCTTGGGTCGATCCCAGTTTTCGGTTGAAAAGGCATACAGTGAAACCTGTTTGATGCCCAGCTCTTTGGCCCAGCCAACGACATTGCGCGCCACATCAGCGCCCTGTTTATGGCCGGCAAGCCGGTTCTGCCCCCGGGCTCTGGCCCATCGCCCATTACCATCCATAATGATGCCCACATGTACTGGCAGGATGCTTTCAGCCTCCGCTGCACATGCAGACATCAGACGGTCAGAATGTCTTTGTCTTTATGCTCAACGATCTGATCAATTTCAGCTACGAATTTATCGGTAATTTTCTGAATGCCATCCTGCAAGCGTTTGCTTTCGTCTTCAGACAAGCCTTCATCCTTGACCTGCTTTTTGACAGCGTCATTGGCATCGCGGCGGATATTGCGTATCGACACCTTGGCTCGTTCGCCCACCGCCTTGACCTGCTTGACCAGATCCCGGCGACGATCTTCGGTCAGTTCCGGCAGGACAATACGAATCACTTCACCATCGCTGGTCGGGTTCAGGCCCAGATCGGATTTGAGAATGGCTTTTTCCAGATCACCCAGAATGCTTTTTTCCCATGGTGTGATCATCAGCATACGCGGCTCCGGCACGGAAATGCTGCCCACCTGCGATACCGGCACGTCCGAACC
>CAZXAI010000172.1:0-3652 GCA_964638265.1 uncultured Zetaproteobacteria bacterium | reverse complement strand
GAACAACGTCGGGAGTTACGCCAGCGCTGGCAGCGCATGGATCCGGCCAAACGCCGGCAGCTACGACGTAAGTGGCAACGCACCCAATAGGGTATCGAGTGCAACCGCCTGCTCCAGTATGGCCTGTTCCAGCATCAGCACTTTCATGTGCTGGGAAAAATGGCTGTTTTGCAGGGTGGTAAAGGTCAGCATATCCACATTGCCGCCTGCCAGGGCGCGGTGCATGCCTTGCATCAATACATCCAGCGCGGGCAGCCTGCGGTTTAATGCCGCCAATTCGTCAAATGCCAGCTGTTGATCACTGGCCAGCCTGTCGGCTGCTGTTTCGGCAGCGGTGACACGATCCCGGTATTCCGCACGCAAACGTGCGCGGGTGGCGCGTGCGATGGCAATATTGCCCCGGTTGGCATTCAGCAGCGGCAGGTTCAGATTGATAAAAGGTCCCAGCGTCCAGATACCGCCGGTATCCCTGAGCCGGTTGGCGCCAATACTGAAGCTGGGGAACTGGGCGAGGATTTGCTGGCGCAGGCGTGCTTCCTGAGCCTGATAAGCAGCTTTCAGCGCCAGTAAGTCCGGTCGTTTGCGTTCGATGTGAAGCAATAGGGCGTGCAATGCTTTAGCTTGCACCGGCGGGGTGATTAATGATGATAAACCGCGCGCTGGCGGACTCAAGGGTATTGCTGTTCTAGCCGATAAACCCAGCAGCAAAGCCAGGCTGTGCATGGTGGCGCTATGGTGTCGTCTGGCCTCAAACCAGGCCGCTTCGGCATCCATCATCGCGGTGCGCGATAATCCCTCTCTATCGAGTGTGGTATTGCCCTGGTTCAGGGCGTTTTTCTGCACCTGCCAGTTGCTCTGGGTTTGCAGAAACTGGTCGTGGCTGAGTGCCACCTGTTGCGCCTGAATCAGGGCGCGGCGATAGAGCATGCGAGCCTGCTGGATAATCTGCCATTCCTGCCATAATACTTTCAGATAAGTCGTGCGCGCCTGTTTGCTGGCTGCGCTCTGGCGGGCGCTGCGGGTGATCAGGGATTGCAGGTCAAAACCCAGACCAAAACCGTATCCGGTGACCAGAGCCGGGTCGCTGCCGGCCGGCGCATCGGCGGACATATTCAATTGCGGGTCGGGCAACAGACCGGCCTGAATCAGTTGGGCGCGTGCCTGCTGTAGCTGCGACTGCACAGCCTGTAGTTTCGGGCTATTGAGTACCGCCAGTTGCACAACTTCATTTTCATCCAGTCCATCACCGGCCTGCACGCGAGCCTGCCGCCAGATTGCCGGTAGTTCCATATGTGTGGATGCATTCGTATGCAGTTGGGGGATGGCGTTGTGTAGTCGAATCGCTGATTCCAGCGGCTGTGGCTGATAACTGGCGCAGCCGGCAAGCAGTATAACAGGCATGGCACAGCGGCATGCTGTCCAGGCGCTATGCCATATTGTGTTCCATGCCATCATACGCGGGGATTCAATGTGTTATTTGATCTGCTCAATTTTATCGACAAAGTTCAACAGCTTTCTGGCTGTTGCCATGGTTGTTTCCGGCTCGTGATTGTCGCGTAAGCGGTGAATGAGGTTGTCGCCGCGAAGCACCAGCGGTTTGTTGCGAAAGTCTTTCATGATCAGCGCA
Organism: uncultured Zetaproteobacteria bacterium; assembly: GCA_964638265.1. Taxonomy (GTDB): domain Bacteria; phylum Pseudomonadota; class Zetaproteobacteria; order Mariprofundales; family Mariprofundaceae; genus Mariprofundus. Next base: position 2,025 of record CAZXAI010000172.1, on the reverse strand, counting down.
TTTCTGATGCGGGACCATGTCTCTATGATATTAGCCCGACGGGCATTCAGGAGCTGGGCATTGGCTGCGGGATCCTCCATATTCAACAGCAGTAACTCCCGGCTCAGGTAGGCCATCCATACGGTATCTCGCTGTCGCAGGGTGGGATAGTTGGTAAAGCGTATGATTGAGGCGGTTAACTGATTGGCTGCGATTGCCGTTCCGATCCAGGCATGTTGTTTGATATCCATTGCAATGATGCGCATCCATGAGTATGCCATGAGTAGTTCACGTGAGCGGCGTTCATCAAAAGCCCGCCCTTCCAGTTCATGGTGTAATTGTTGCATTTGCTGCTGGATGTTCTGATACAGTGTTTGAGAAGTGGCGGTATTTTTTTCCAGAGCTGTGTCAACGATGCGTTCCGCATCGGCTTCCATGCTCGCAAGCGTTGTTTTGAGCCCTTCGGAAGCCTGGCTGACGCTGGCGGATAACACAGGCGTGAGAATCATGCAGCCGAGTATCAGTGGCATATAACGATGTTGAATCAGCATCAACACCTCCTTCAAAACAGTTGGGAGCATGCTATCATAATGACATTGCTGCCAGTTGTCCGTAACATGATTATTTGCTTATGTTGCGCGATTGTATTTCAGTTTTCATCCATGCTGGAATGCGTCCTGTTTTGGCTGACTCAGTAATGCGGGTAATCAGCAGCTTGTCTTTGCACAAACGCCGTATTTCATCAGCCTGATTCACGTTCTGATTGAGTAGCTCCAGATATGTGGCTGTATCCAACTGGCCGGTGGCAAGTCGGCGGGTGCGCACCCAATAGTCAGCTGAACTGTCCTTACAATGCTGTGAATAGATAGTTCGTCCCTCCGGCGATGCTGTGGCTTTTTTGCTATGGGGGAGAGGCAGCGCTGCTTTCGGCTTTGATTTTTCCGGCGTCGTTGCCGGCTGCTGTTGCGGGAATGTAATATTGACGGGTTTGATCAGTGCGCCGGGAATAATATGTTTTTTATCCTGTGCTTTTGACGGCTCAAACAGTTCATGCTGGTAGAAAAACAGATAAGCGACCGTCACGGCGGCGAGCAGCGCGAACGCAAGAATAATGCTGATCAATAATTGAATATTAAACTTCTTTTTAACGGGTTTGGTACTTTTTTCCGGTTCATCGTTGCTCTCGGGCAGTGCTTTCTGGTCAGCCTGTTCACCGGGCGAGGCGGCATCATCGGCAGCCGGTTCAATAGTGGCTGCTGTGTGTTCCGCAGCCATAGGCAAGTCCTCCTGCTCAACGACAATATTGTCGTCATGGATGACGATTTTAAAAATTTGACGACAATGTTTGCAGCGGATGTTTTTTCCGGCGGCAGCGCACAGTTTTTCACTTGCAGTATATTTTTTGTCACAATGCGGACACTGAATATATTTCAAATGATTCTCCCGGGCGCAGGCACAAGTTTAAATACCTGAAGGCTGCTGATATCTTCAGCTATTGTATCAAGATTGATGCCATATCGTAGCGTTGATACTTGGGGTGTGGAAGCTGGATGCGGGGCAGGCTAGCAGGGTGAGATGGAAGAAGAACTGGTTGGTTATATCAGCTAGAGATAAGGCAGTAGCTAACGGGATTGAAGTTTCTCCATGAGCTGAGGTAAGGAAATCACCGTTACATCACGGCAGTTGTGCGATAAAAAAAGGTTTCAGCGCGACGCGGCAGCACCGATATAATATTTTCCACCACAAAACCTTCCCAGCTTTTGCCCAACACCGGATTGTGCAATACTTTTCCGGAGTTTTCCTGTCATCCACCGCATTATCATACCTTGAATATTAGGAATATTACCCCGTAATTACAAGGTATATATACCCTATAGTTGTTTTTGGACGGGTTAGGGACAAGCCATATGCATTTCAAAACAGGCAGTATTTTTCAGGCGCTGTTTCTCGTTCCGGCTTGGGAGCATGTGAGCATCAGAGCCTGGCTTCGATCTTGAACGGATAAGGATAGATAGCGCGTAGCCGCGATCTTATCCTGTTGTTGAA
>CAZXAI010000171.1:0-3679 GCA_964638265.1 uncultured Zetaproteobacteria bacterium | reverse complement strand
TTTCATGTTAACCAAAGCGACCGGTAATGTAGTCCTCGGTCTGCTTGTTGGACGGGTTGGTGAATAATTCACTGGTTCTGCCGAATTCAATCAATTTGCCCAGATAGAAAAACGCAGTAGAATCAGAAACGCGCGCCGCCTGTTGCATATTATGGGTGACGATCACAATGGTGAATTTCTGCTTCAGTTCATCAATCAGCTCTTCGATCTTGGCCGTGGCAATCGGATCGAGCGCCGAACAGGGCTCATCCATCAAAATCACTTCCGGCTCAACGGCCAGAGCGCGGGCAATGCACAAACGCTGCTGCTGACCGCCGGACAGCGCCGTGCCGGGCTTGTTGAGCATATCTTTGACTTCTTCCCACAATGCCGCGCCGCGCAGGGCTTTTTCAACCACGTCATCCATATCGCTCTTGTTCATGCTGGTGTGCAGTTTTAAGCCATAGGCGATATTTTCCGCAATGGTCATCGGGAACGGCGTCGGCTTCTGGAAGATCATGCCGATTTTATGGCGCAGCGACAAACCCTGCACCTTGGGGTCGATAATATTCACCCCGTCCATGAGGATTTCACCTTCGGCCCGATGCCCCTTGTAGAGGTCGAACATGCGATTATAGGTGCGGATATGGGTGGACTTGCCGCAACCGGACGGGCCGATAAACGCCGTCACCCGGTTTTTGGCGATTTCCAGCGTATTGCCGAACAGCACTTGCGTGTTGCCATAGTAGAAATCCAGATTGCGCACAGAGAGCTTGATTTCACCATCAGCACGGGCTGCGCCGGTTTCAATGCTCGTGCTCTTTTCGTCAGCATCCGAGATGGCAGCCGCCATGGGATTGGTGAACTGGGTGGATTGGGTTGCAGTAGCCGTGGTCAATGCTTGCTCCTCTTGTGCAATATAAGCCGGGTCAGAATTGTAGCGAACAGGACGGCCATCGTAATCAGGAAGGCTGCGCCCCACGCCATGGTTTGCCAGTCATCATAGGGACTCATGGCATAATTGAACAGGGTCACGGTGAGGTTGGCCATCGGCTCGTTCATGCTTTCCATCCAGTACGGGCTGTTCATGGCGGTAAATAACAACGGTGCGGTTTCTCCGGCGACGCGCGCCACAGCCAGCATAATGCCGGTCGCCATGCCGGCGGCAGCGGCTTTATAAATCACCTGCGGCATGATCTTCCAATATGGCGCGCCCAGCGCCAGAGCTGCTTCACGCAGTTCATGCGGCACCAGTTTCAGCATTTCCTCGGTGGTGCGCGATACAACAGGCAGCATAATAATCGCCAGCGCCACCGCGCCGGCCCAGCCGGAGAAATGCCCCATCGGCCTGACCATCACCAGATAGACGAATACGCCGATCACAATCGAGGGCGCGGACACCATAATATCGGAGAAATAACGAATCACACCGCCGAGCTTTGAATCGCGCCCGAATTCGGACAGCCAGGTGCCGGCCAGCACGCCAAACGGCACCGACATACAGGTGGCGGCCACCGTCATCAGCAGGGTGCCGACAATATTGTTGGCCAGCCCGCCGCCTTCCATGCCGGGCGGGGTGGGCAGTGCGGTGAAAAATGTCCAGTTGATGGCCTGCAATCCGCGCAGCGCCACATCGCCCAGAATCCATGTCAGCATGACCAGTCCGAGCGTTGCAGCTGCGCCGGACAGGCCGAGAATAATACGATTGACGAATATGCGTCGTTGCCGCCTGATCATCGTCCGCCTCCCTGATTGCCGCGTCTAAGCCATAACTGGGCGATGCCCAGTACGATGAAGGTGATCAGGAACAGCACCAGCCCCAGTTCAACCAGCGATGAGAGATAAATATCGCTGTCTGCTTCCGTAAATTCATTGGCCAGGGTCGAGGCGATGGAGGTGCCCGGTGCAAATAACGACCACGATAAATGATAGGCGTTACCAATCACAAACGTAATCGCCATGGTTTCACCCAGGGCCCGGCCCATGCCGAGAAATACCGCGCCGGCGATACCCTTTTTGCCATAGGGGATCATGATATCACGCACCACTTCCCAGGTGGTGCAGCCCATGCCGTAGGCCGCTTCCTTGAGATTCTGCGGCACCATCAGGAATACATCACGCGTCACCGATGCAATAAAGGGCAGAATCATCAATGCCAGCACCAGACCGGCAGTCAGCATGCCGATACCCATGGCCGGGCCGGTAAAGAAGGGGAGAAAACCGAAATGATCGGCCAGCCACGGTTGGACATGATCGGACATCAATGGCGCCAGCACGAACAGGCCCCACATGCCGTAAACGATGCTGGGAATCGCGGCCAGCAATTCGATGGCGGTGCCGAATGGCGCTTTCATCCATTCCGGCGCCAGTTCCGCCAGAAACAGGGCGACGCCGATAGAGATCGGCACGGCGATCAACATGGCCAGCAGGGTAGATACCAGCGTGCCGACGATCGCAATATAGGCGCCGAAATCATCCTTGACGGGATTCCAGGCATCGCTGGTTAAAAATGAAAAACCGAATTTATGAATCGATGGCAGCGATTCATGCCACAAATTGCCTACAATCGCAGCAAACAGCACCAGAATACCCAATGCAAACGCGAGTGTAATGCTGCGGAAGATTACATCGCCCCATCTTTTATTGTGTCCTGTTTTCATGCTGAAGAAAAATCCTCCGCTAATGCGTGCGCTCGCAATGTTTACCGCAAACTAGCCGCTACGCCATAGCATTCAATCATTCGTATTTGTTTCTTGTGCAGTTGTGTCTAACACGGTTAGCAAACCCTTCGTCATAAACGGTTTGCTAACTGTACTGAAGTTTCGTAAAGAAGGGCCGGGGGGTAGAATCCCCCGGCCCCTGTTACAGCGCACTGACCCTGACAGCAGGGTCAGTGTAAAACAGTGTTACTTCCAGATCGCGTGGCCGTTCTTGTCTTTCAGAACGCTTTTCCATGTAGCGCGAACCATCTTGGCAACCGCTGCAGGCATTGGCACATAGTCCAGCTTTTCAGCAGCCTTGGCGCCGTGCTTGTAGCTCCAGTCATAGAACTTCAACACTTCTTTAGCCTGTGCAGGGTTGGTCTGAGTCTTATACATCAGGATGAAAGAAGCACCGGTGATGGGCCAGGAGTTTGCACCCGGCTGATCGGTCAATACGATGTAGTAACCCTTGGCATGTTTCCAGTCAGCGCCAGCGGCAGCAGCCTGGAAGTTGGCGGCAGTCGGTGCGACATAGGTGCCGTTATAGTTCTGCAACAGGATAGAAGCCATGTGGTTCTGCAGCGCATAAGCATACTCAACATAACCGATGGAACCATTGACCTTGCTGACGAATGCAGCCACGCCCTGGTTGCCCTTGCCGCCGAGACCGACAGGCCATGCAACAGATTTGGCATTGCCCAGCGTCTTGGCCCAGTCAGTGCTGATCTTGGTCAGGTAGTTGGTGAAGATCCAGGTCGTGCCGGAGCCGTCAGCACGGTGAACAACCGTGATATCCTGAGCCGGCAGTTTCAGGCCCTTGTTGTTGGCGGTGATGCGCGCATCATTCCACTTGGTGATTTTACCCAGGTAGATGTCAGCCAGGTTGCTGGCGGAGAGTTTCAACTGACCAGCCTTAATGCCCTTGATATGCACAACCGGCACCACGCCGCCCATGATCATCGGGAACTGCATCAGACCGAATTTATCCAGTTCTGCCG
>CAZXAI010000170.1:0-3683 GCA_964638265.1 uncultured Zetaproteobacteria bacterium | reverse complement strand
GCCGGCACCTATACGGATGGCAAACTCTATACCCGCATCAAGCACCCGTTCCTGCGCCACGTATTGCACAGCTTTGTGCGCTTCGGAGCCAAATCCGATATTCTCATCGATGCGCATCCGCATCTGGGCACCGACAGACTGGTGCGGATTGTCCGCAATATGCGCCAACACCTGCTTGGAATCGGGGTGGATTACCGTTTTGAAACCCGCGTCGATGATTTACTGGTGCATGAACATGCCGTGAGCGGCGTGCGTACGGCCACGGGTGAAGAGATTACCGCCGACTGCGTGATTCTGGCTACCGGCCATTCGGCCCGCGACACATTTGAATGCTTGCATGCGCTGGGCATTCAAATGGAAGCCAAGGCATTTGCCGTCGGCGTGCGCGCCGAGCATCCACAGCAACTGATCAACCGCAATCAGTATGGCCGCATGGCCGGTCATGCCCGGCTCGGAGCGGCGGAATACAAATTAACGCATCAGGCGCCCGATCCGTATCTGGACAGGCGCGGCGTCTATTCATTCTGCATGTGTCCGGGCGGACTGATTGTGCCCTCGCCGACCGAAAGCGGCGGCATGGCAGTCAACGGCATGAGCAATGCCAAACGCGGCGGCCAGTGGGCCAACTCCGGCATTGTCGTGCAGGTCACGCCGGACGATATCCGCCGGCATGGCATCAGCAACACTCCGTTGATGGGCATCGCATTCCAGCGCCAGCTGGAGGCGGCGACATTCCGAGCCGCCGGCAATCGCTACGCGGCTCCAGCCATGCGTCTGATCGATTTTATCAGCCAACGCCCCACCGGAAAACTGGCCCCGACCCGCTTCAAGCCCGAAGCCGTCGCTGCCGATTTATGGGATATTTTCCCGGCCTGGCTGGGCCAGCCGCTATGCATCGGCATCAAGGGATTCGGCCAAAAAATGCGCGGTTTTGTCAGCGCCGAAGCCAATTTACTGGCGGCGGAAACGCGCACCTCATCCCCGCTGCGCATAGCACGTCAGGCCGATATGCAAAGCGTCTCCCTGCAAGGTTTATACCCGGTCGGCGAGGGCGCCGGTTATGCCGGCGGCATTGTCTCAGCCGCAGTGGACGGCCTGAAAGCCGCAGCAGCCATTCTGGAGGCCGGTTCATCATCATGAAAACGCTGTAACGCTTGGCTCATGATCGAGACCGGTTTCCCCTGTTCGGCTGACAGCACTGCAAACATTCTGATTCTGGGTTCGATGCCGAGCGTTAAATCGCTGGCCGCCAGACAATACTATGCCCACCCGCAAAACGCATTCTGGCCGATTATGGCGGCATTATTCGGTTTCGATGCAGGCTTGCCATATGAAGCCCGGCTGACCCGGTTGCGCGACAATCATGTGGCGCTGTGGGATGTGGCGCATCAATGTATCCGCCCCGGCAGCCTGGATTCAGCCATCAAGATCGAATCGGTTGTGGCCAATGATTTTACTGCATTTTTCGATACTTATCCACATATCCGCGCCATCTGCTTTAACGGGCGCAAGGCCGAACAGTTATTCCGCAAACTGGTTCAGCCCGAGTTACCCGCCGCATTTCAACATATCGAACAGCATCTGCTGCCATCGACCAGCCCGGCCCATGCCGGGCTCAGCCGGGCGCAAAAACTGGCGGCCTGGAAAATTGTTGCGCAGCCCCTTGAAAACGGCTGACTGCACCCCTATCTAGCTATTTCACAAGATTAAACGCTTTTTTCAGGAGAACCCATGACTGCAACAACGACCAAAGAAACCCATGCCTTTCAAACCGAGGTAAAACAGCTGCTGGATCTGATGATCCACTCGCTGTACTCGAACAAGGAGATTTTCCTGCGCGAGCTGATTTCCAACGCCTCCGATGCGGCGGATAAACTGCGCTTCGAGGCCACCACCGATGACGCCCTGTTTGAAGGCGATTCGGATTTACACGTCTTTATTGATGTCGACAAGGACGCCCGCACCATCACCATCCGCGATAACGGCATCGGCATGAGCCGCGATGAAGTGATCGACAATATCGGCACCATCGCCCGCTCCGGCACCAAGGAATTTTTCGGCCAGCTCTCCGGCGATCAGGAAAAAGACGCCCACCTGATCGGACAATTTGGCGTCGGCTTTTACTCCTCCTTTCTGGTAGCCGACAAGGTCACTCTGACCACCCGCCGCGCCGGTCTGGAAAAACAGCACGGCGTACGCTGGGAATCGGTATGCGACGGCGAATACGATCTGGAAACCGTGGAGAAAGAAACACGCGGCACCGAAATCACCCTGCATTTACGCGAAGATGCCGATGAATTCCTCGATGCATGGCGTCTGAAATCCATCGTGCATAAATATGCCGACCATATTCCCTTCCCGATCCGCATGATGGGCGATCCGGTTCCGGCGGCTGAAGGCGAGGAAGAAAAACCGGCTGAAATCGAAACCGTCAATCAGGCATCGGCCCTGTGGACACGTCCGAAATCGGAACTGACCGATGAGGAGTATAACAACTTCTACAAACATATCGGCCACGATTTTGAAGATCCGCTGGCCCGCCTGCATCAGAAACTGGAGGGCAAATACGAATATACCCTGCTGCTCTACCTGCCCAAGCGCGCTCCGTTCGACCTGTGGCAGGCCGAAGCCAAGCACGGCGTCAAACTGTATGTGCGCCGCGTGTTTATCATGGAAGCGTCCGAAGATTTATTGCCGCGTTATCTGCGCTTTGTGCGCGGTGTGATGGACACCAATGATCTGCCGCTGAATGTATCGCGTGAAATTCTGCAACAGAGTCCGGCCATGGACGCCATGAAAAAAGGCGCCACCAAGCGCGTGCTGGGTCTGCTCGAAGAGATGGCCGATAAGGCCGGAGAAGCCGGTGACGATGATACCATCAACACAGATTACGCCGATTTCTGGGCCGAGTTCGGCAACTGCCTGAAAGAAGGCATTATCGAAGACTTCGCCAACCGCGAGCGCATTGCCAAGCTGCTGCGTTTCGCCAGTACCGAGTCCGACAAACAGGACGTATCGCTGAGCGATTATGTGGCGCGCATGAAAGAAGGTCAGGATACGATTTATTTCATCACGGCTGAAACGCTGGCAGCGGCCAAGCACAGCCCGCATCTGGAAGTGTTCCGCAAGAAGGGCATCGAAGTGCTGCTGCTCTCCGACCGCATTGATGAATGGCTGACCAGCCACCTGACCGAGTTCGATGGCAAGAAACTGCAATCGATTGCCAAGGGTGAACTCGATCTGTCCGGCATCGGTGCCGACTCTGAACAAGCAGCGGAAGAAGAAAAGAAAGAGCAGGAAGAAAAAGCCAAAGCCGCTGAACCGGCAGTCAAAAAGATCAAGGAATCTCTCGGCGAAAAGGTCAAGGACGTGCGCGTTACCGATCGCCTGACCGAATCGCCGGCCTGTCTGGTATCCGACCAGTTTGATATGAGCTCCAATATGGAGCGCATCCTCAAGCAGGCCGGGCAGGATGTGCCGGATATCAAACCGATTCTGGAAATCAATCCGGAACATGAACTGGTGCAGCGTCTGGCCAAGATGCGTTCCAAGGACAAAATCAGCGATTTCTCCAGCATCCTGTTCGATCAGGCCGTGCTGGCCGAAGGCGCCCTGCCGGAAGATCCGGCTGGTTTTGTGCGCAAAATCAATGCCCTGCTGACCCAGTAGTTCAGCAAAGCAAA
>CAZXAI010000169.1:0-3705 GCA_964638265.1 uncultured Zetaproteobacteria bacterium | reverse complement strand
CATTACGATATCAGCAACGAATTTTACAGTCTGTTTCTGGATCCGGAAATGCTCTATTCCTGCGCCTATTTCACGACGCCCGACACAACGCTGGCCCAGGCACAACTGAATAAGCTGGATATGATTTGCCGCAAGCTGCGTCTGAAAAAAGGTGAACAGATGCTTGATATCGGTTGCGGCTGGGGTGCGCTGGTGTGTCATGCTGCGCAGCATTATGGTGTTGAAGCGCATGGTGTGACCTTGTCGCAGAAGCAATATGATTTTGCTCAAGAGAAGATCAAACGGCTGGGACTGCAAGATCAGGTTAAAGTGGAGTTGCGTGATTATCAAACCCTGACCGGCAGCTATGACAAGGTTTCCAGTGTCGGCATGTTTGAGCATATCGGGCTGGAGAATATGGCTAAATATTTCGCCAAAATCCATTCGTTGCTGCGTGACCGGGGCATTTTACTCAATCATGGCATTGCCCGCCGGGCAAAAGCCAGCAACAAGGCATGGCGCAGAATTCGGCCCGAACAAAAGCTGCTTAAAAAATATATATTCCCGGGCTCCGGGCTGGACAGTATCGGCCATACGGTGGATTTATTGCAGCTGGCCGGTTTTGAAATCCACGATGTGGAAGGTTGGCGGGAGCATTATGCTCGCACCTGCAAAATTTGGCATGATGCCCTGGTAGAACATCGTGAGCAGGCCATTGAATATGTTGGCCCGGAAAAATATCGCCTATGGCTATTATACCTTGCCGGTGTTGCTATCGCGTTTGCGCAAGGCTCCACGCATGTGTATCAGGTGGTCGCCTCCAAACATGCTGCAAGGGGATTCTCCGAACTGCCACTAACACGAAAGGATTTGTATGAATAAAGCAGATGACTTGGTCTACCCCGTTCAATCGCCGCCATTGAGCGAGCGCTGGATATAACCACCTTCATTAAATTGTTTTAAATCGCTATTCCACAATTTATAGCTATGATCAAAGGCCATAGCTGTTCCTGGCAACAGCATGATGGCAATGAGCAGGGTGAATAATATTTTTCTCATGGATTTCCCCTTGATGAGATATGATCATGAAAAAGCCGTTGGGAGGGGGTGTCGTCAACAGCGTCATCAGGATTATAGCTCAAATAGAATGAAAAATCCGGAGGAAAGAATAACTTTGTTTGAGCGAGCCTTTGTGGTTCACTACGGCATGGGGAAACATATTCATATTCTCGGCGTATGTGGTACGGCCATGGCGGCGATTGCCGCGCTGGCGAAATCTTCAGGCTGGCAGGTGAGCGGTTCCGATGTGGGCGTGTATCCGCCCATGTCTGATTATCTGGCCGGACTCGGCATCGCTATCGCACCGTTTGATGTGGCGAACCTGGAGCCGGCGCCGGACTTGTGCGTGATTGGCAATGCCATGAGTCGTGGCAATGTCGAAGTGGAAGCCATACTGGATCAGGGGCTGGTTTATTGTTCGGGGCCGCAGTTTGTCGGTGACTATATCCTGCCCCGTCGTCATGCTGTGGTGGTGGCCGGTACGCATGGCAAGACCACAACCGCATCGCTACTGGCGCATGTCCTGGAAACGGCAGGCAAGTCTCCCGGCTTTCTGATTGGCGGCGTACCGGAAGATTTTGGCGGCGGCGCCAGGCTCGGTGAGGGCGATGGATTTGTGCTGGAAGGCGATGAATACGATACCGCCTTTTTCGACAAGCGCAGCAAGTTTCTGCACTACCATGCCCGCACCCTGATTCTAAATAATCTGGAATTCGACCATGCCGATATTTTTCCTGACCTGGACGCGATCCAGACTCAGTTCCATCATCTGATTCGCACCGTGCCGGCCGGTGGTGCGATTATCGCCAATGCGGACGATGCGAATATCTCCGATGTACTCCAGCGTGGTTGCTGGACGCCGGTTATTCGCTTTGCCCAACTGGGGCGGGTGGCAGCCGAATGGCAGTGGCAGGCGGTGGCGGCAGATGGCTCTGCGTTTCGCCTGTACCGGCATGGCCAGCTCATCATGGCAGCCGAGTGGGGCATGATCGGCGTACATAACATCGCCAATGCCTGCGCCGTAGCCGCCACGGCGACAGCCTTGCATGTCGATGCAGCAATGATTGCCCGGGCTTTTGCATCATTTTCAGGTATTCGGCGTCGTATGACCTTGGTGGGTGAGGCGGGCGGCATCCGGGTGTTTGATGATTTTGCCCATCATCCAACCGCCATCACCGGCATGGTTGCTGCTGCCAAGGCCAGTATGCGCCGCCATGGCAGTAGCGGGCAGCTATGGGTGGTCGTCGAGCCGCGCTCCAACACCATGCGTACGCGCATTCATCAGGATCGTCTGCCGCATTGCTTTGATGATGCCGATGAGGTCGTATTTGTGCCGGCATCGGATCGCAATCTGTTGCCGGATGAGGTGCTCGATGTCAGCGCCGTTTGCGAGAAAATAAACCGCGATGCAGCCACGCAGAGTCATGCGCGTCTGCTGGCGGATAGCGATGCTGTCATCCATCATATCTGCACACATGGCAGGCCGGGCGATGATGTGCTGATTCTGTCCAATGGCGGTTTTGAGGCCATCCACCAGCGTTTACTGGCATCATTACAGTCATGAGCAGAGCCGCTGTGCAAATGGCTTTTTGTAATACGAGCGCAAAATTGCTAGTATGCCGTCGCTTTTGAGTTTCATCAAAACACAAACAGGGAGAGGGATATGCCAGTAACTTTGAATAATCTTGCCGCACAGGGCGACAATGGATCAACCATGATGCCGATTATCCAGGGCGTCGGTCGAGCTGCGATTGAGATTGCAGCCGTGTTGCGCGGGGCTGTTTTTCGAGGCGCGCTCGGAGAAGCGGGTGGCGAAAATGTGCAGGGCGAGCAGCAGCAGGTGCTGGATGTACTCTCTGATGATATTTTCCTGGAAGAAATGCGCTCGACCGGTTTTGTTTGCGCCGTAGGCTCTGAAGAGCAGGAAGAACTGCTGGTGATTGAAGAATATTCACATGCTGATTATCTGGTGCTGGTTGATCCGCTGGATGGTTCATCCAACCTCGATGTGGATGGCCCTGTCGGCACCATCTTTTCTGTTGTGAAACGCAAAACGGCCAACAGCGAGCGTCCGCATGTGTCTGACACATTGCAGTCCGGGCGCCATGTGATTGCCGCCGGTTATGTGCTGTATGGCCCCTCAACCATGCTGGTGTGTTCGGTCGGTTCGGGCGTGAACGGCTATACATTCAATCCGGCCAATGCGCGCTTTGAACTGAGTCATGCCGATATGCGTATCCCGGAAACTGGCGGTTACTACTCGGTCAATGAATCCAACAAGGACAAATGGCTGGATGGCATGGGCGATAATTTGCGCCGCATGAAGAAAGACACCGGGCTGGGCATGCGTTATGTCGGCGCCATGGTGGCCGATATGCATCGCACCATACTCAAGGGCGGCGTGTTTCTGTATCCGGCCGATCCGAAGAATACAACCGGTAAATTGCGTTTGTTGTATGAAGCAATTCCGATGGGGTTTGTGATGGAGCAGGCCGGCGGGAAAGCCATGAGCTCGGGCATTGCCGTGCTGGATATTGAGCCGGAAGCACTGCATCAGCGCGTACCGGTATATCTCGGTTCTGAAACCAATGTAGATTCATTGCTCGGCTGATTCTTGCCTGAAAGCGCAGTCTTTCTCGAAACGTATTTAAGGGAAATCGGCGTGCA
>CAZXAI010000168.1:0-3707 GCA_964638265.1 uncultured Zetaproteobacteria bacterium | reverse complement strand
GCAGGCCAAGATGTTGCGCGTGCTCGAAGAAGGGCGCGTACAGCGGGTGGGCGGCGGCCAGTCGAAAGTGGTTAATGTGCGCCTGCTGGCGGCGACGCACCAGCATTTGCCGGAGAAAATTGCCAAGGGTGAGTTTCGCGAGGATTTGTATTACCGCCTCAATGTGATTCCGGTGCATATCCCGCCGCTGCGCGAACGCCGTGACGATATTCCCGAACTGGCCACCTTTTTACTGGATGAGGCGGTGCAAGAGCTCGGCATGAAAGCGCCGATCCTGCTCGATGACGCCGTCGATTTGCTCAGCCGGCATGACTGGCCGGGCAATGTGCGTGAATTGAAGAATGTCATGCGCCGGCTCGCCGTATTGACGCCGGGGGCCAGTATCACCCTGTCCGATGTGGCGCTGGCGCTGGGCAATGTCGATAACACCCGCCAGCAGGAAGAAACGTTGGGTCAGGCGGTCACCCGTTGTACGCGCAACTATCTGCACCAGCTCGGTTATGCCAAGGCGACAAACCTGCATCAGCACATGCTCGAACAGGTTGAGCCGCCGCTATTGGTGCTGGCCATGGAGCGCTGTCATGGCAATCAGCTGAAAGCAGCCGATATGTTGGGTCTGAATCGCAATACCGTGCGCAAATTATTGCGCAAATACGATATCGATCCGCAGTATTTTCGTTGATTAAGGTTTCATTCATCTGACAGGCTTACTATGCTGCGCCACCGGCAGGAAACGTGGTTGGCGTTAATAAACTTTGGCATGGAGAACTTGTTGCCCGAAAATATTCGTGAAATACCATACAATTATACATCCTATTCTGATCGAGAGATTGTTATCCGCTTTCTGGGTGAGGATGCCTGGGATGACCTGAATGTGTTGCGTAGTCAACGCCGTACAGGGCGTTCGGCGCGCATGCTGTTCGAGATTCTGGGCGATCTGTGGGTGGTCGAGCGTAATTCCTTTTTACGCAATGATTTATTGCATAACCAGAAACGGCGGCAGACGATGTATCGGCGTCATTATAATCGCCTTACCCGGATTGAAGCCGGCGCCAGTGATAATCCGCGCGCCAGCAAGGTCGCCGCCTGCACCAGTCGCCTGCTGGAAGAATTTTATGCCTGGTTTGAACAGGAACCGGCCAAACGCCGCAAAGCCCGAAAAATGTTTTCCAGACACACGCATGCCAACAATGTGCATTTCGACGCCTATACGCTGACCCACCATGCCACCGATGCTACCGACTGGCGCCATCATGCGCCGTTTTGCGTACTGACGCCGGATTCGGCCGATGAACTGCCCGGCCTGATTCGCGCTGCGGCAGCACTGGGGCTGGTGGTGATTCCGCGCGGCGGCGGCACCGGCCTGTGCGGTGGTTCGGTGCCGCTGTCCGATAACGCGGTGATGATCAATGTCGAGAAACTCGATGCGATTGGCCCGGTCGAAAGCAGAGATATCGGTGACCAGGGCGAGGTCGCTACCATTACAGCCGGTGCGGGGGCCGTGACCGGCAAGGTGATGGAAGCCTCCAAACCACATATATTTGCTACCGATCCGACCAGTTTATGGGCCTGCACGATTGGCGGTAATGTGGCCTCCAATGCCGGCGGCAAACATGCGGTGATCTGGGGCACCTGCGTGGATAATCTGCTGAGCTGGAAGATGGTCACGCCCGATGGCAACTGGTTGCTGGTGGAGCGCATCAACCACAATATGGCCAAAGTGCATGATGAAGAAATGGTGCATTTTCGCCTGACGCGTACCGATGCCGTTTCCGGCCAACAGATCAGTGAAGAAAAATTATCCGTGCCCGGCTCGGTATTCCGCAAAAAAGGTTTGGGCAAGGATGTGACGCGCAAGGCGATGGGCGGTTTGCCGGGCGTGCAGAAAGAGGGTACGGACGGCTTTATCGCCGAAGCGACATTCGTATTGCACCGCGCCTTTGATGTCACGCGCACGGTGTGCTGTGAGTTTTTCGGACAGGAGTTGTCCGAAGCAACCCAGGCCATGGTGCAGATTAAACGTCATGTCGATGCCTTCGATGGCGCACACCTGGAAGGGCTGGAACATTTTGACGAGAAATACGTCAAAGCCATTGAATATATTTCCAAATCCACCCGTCGCGAAGCGCCGCGCGTGGTCTTGCTGATTGATGTGTCCGGTGATGACAAACGCGCCGTCGCCCAGGCCTGTGCGGATATCTGTCGCATTGCCTCACATGGCAATGGTGAAGGCTTTGTGGCGGTTTCGGCGGTTGATCGCAGTCGTTTCTGGGGTGATCGCGGGCGCATGGCGGCCATTGCCAAACACACGCGCGCTTTCAAACTCAATGAAGATGTGGTGATTCCGCTGGATCGATTGAGCGAATACAATGATTATGTCGAACACCTGAATATCGAAAACTCCATTGCCAATAAAAAAGAGATTCTCGATGCCATTGCGGCGCGCCTGAATGACGCCCGCGACCGACTGGCCGGTAACCGGCTGGAAACCAGCGACCTGAATCTCGATGATGATCCGTATTTGCGCGAGAAACTGGATGCCTGTCTCGAACTGATTGTGACGGCCAAGGCTGACTGGAGCCGGTTGTTACTCTATCTGGATGCCTCGGCCAAAGAAGTGGCGCCGCTGCTCAAGGGTGTCAAATATAAACGCTCCGAGTCGTTGTTCCGGGTGATTCAGCGCGGCGCCAAGCGTATTTCCTACCGTGTCGAGGTGGAGCAACCGCTGTGTGATTTGTTGCGTGGTCATGAATCCTTGCTGGAGATGGTGCGCGAAGCGCATGCCAATACATTGTCCGGGCGTATCGTGGTGGCCACCCATATGCATGCCGGTGATGGCAATGTGCATACCAATATCCCGGTCAATTCCAACGACTATAAAATGATGAAGAAAGCCCACCGGGTGGTCGAGAAAGTGATGGCCAAGGCGGTGGAACTCGGCGGCGTGATTTCCGGCGAACACGGTATTGGCATCACCAAGCTGGCCTATATGGACAGGGATCTGCTGGAAGAACATGCGGCCTATTTGAAAACAGCCGATCCCGACGACCTGTTCAATCGCGGCAAGCTGATGCCCGATACCGATCTGCAGCTGAGTTACACGCCGAGTTTCAACCTGCTGGAAATGGAATCGATGATACTGGAAGCCGCAGACATGACGGAATTATCCGAATCGATTTCGCCGTGTCTGCGTTGCGGCAAGTGCAAGCCGGTGTGTAATACCCATTTCCCGCGCGCCAATATGCTGTATAGCCCGCGCAACAAGATTCAGGCGACCGGTGCGATGATTGAAGCGTTTCTGTATGAATCGCAGACCGGCGATGGTATTTCATTCGAACAGTTTGAGGGTATGCAGGATGTGGCCGATCATTGCACGATTTGTCATAAATGCGAAAGCCCGTGCCCGGTCAATATTGATTTCGGCGTGGTTACCGAGGGCATGCGGGCCTTGCTCAAGGATAAGGGCCAGAGCAAAGCCAATCTCGGCTCCCGATTATCGATGATGTTTCTGGTCATGCAGAACCCCAACGGCATTCGCCTGATGCGCGAGTTTGCCCTGCGCTGGGGTTATGCCGGCCACCGCATACTGCACAAGCTCGGCAAGTTGTTCGGGCTGGTGCAGAAAACACCTGCAGCCAAGCGTAACCTGGACGGGGTGGAAGCGCAGGTGATTAATTTCATCGAACGGCCATTGCCGTCGATTCAGT
>CAZXAI010000167.1:0-3717 GCA_964638265.1 uncultured Zetaproteobacteria bacterium | reverse complement strand
TGAGAGAGAACTGTCCGGGAGAGAATGCGTGATAATTTTACAGGATAGCAAAATTACACGCGCTTTAGCGCGCATGCAGTGTGACGCACATGGAGGTGCGGCATGACCTCTTTATTTATCAACGACCAGGAAGTCGAAGTAACGCCGGGTACCAGTATTCTGGAAGCCTGCCGCGAGAACGGTGTGGATGTGCCGTATTTCTGTTATCACCCGGAACTCTCTGTGGCGGCCAACTGTCGTATGTGTCTGGTGGAAGTTGAAGGCTGGAATAAGCCGGCCGCTTCATGCTGTACGCCGGTGTCCGAGGGCATGAAAGTCAAAACGGCGACCGATTCGCTGGAAAAAGATCGTCAGATGGTGATGGAATATCTGTTGATTCATCATCCGCTGGATTGTCCGGTCTGCGATCAGGGCGGCGACTGTAAGCTGCAGGATTATGCCATTGAGCATGGCCCTTCCAAAGGCCGTTATGCCGAACACAAGCGCGCCGTGGTCAACTATGATCTGGGCCCGTTTGTGAACACGTGTATGACCCGTTGCATCCATTGCACCCGCTGCGTGCGTTTTGCCGATGAAGTGGCCGGCACCGGCGATATCGGTATCTTGAACCGTTCCGACCATATGACCATTAACGGCATTGTTGAGGAAGCGCTGGAATCAGAGCTGTCCGGCAATCTGCCGGATATCTGCCCGGTCGGCGCGCTGCTCGATAAACCGTCGCATGATGTATCGCGTCCGTGGGAAATGACCCGCCACCACAGCACCTGCACGCAGTGTCCGAATGGTTGTGATATCCAGATTGAATCGCGCGGTGATGAAGTGATGCGGATTCAGCCGGTTGATGGCAGTCCGGAGCCGTGGATCTGTGATCGGGGTCGTTATGTCTACGATGCCTTCCGTTCCGAACATCGTATTCTGGAGCCCAAAGTCCGCATCGACGGTGAACTGGTCAGTGCTGACTGGGGTGATGCCTTTGCCAAAGCAACTGAGCTGTTAAAGGGTAAACGGGTCGGTATTCTGTTTTCACCCGACTGGAGTGTGGAAGGGCAGACTGCCATTCGTTTGATGCGCGATGCACTGTTTCCCGATGCGCATGTGGCTTATGATCTGCATCGTCGCGATATGCGCCCGTTCGCATTTGAAGAAGGTTTATCCATGACTACGGCGCAGATTGCCGATGCCGATCAGATTGTCGTACTCGGTTGCGATCTCAGGCAGCGCCTGCCGTTATTGATGCAGCGCCTGCGCAAACGCGGCAATGCCGGTAAGCCGGTATCCCGCATTGGCGCCATGAATTACCGTACCAATATGGATATCAGCAGTGATGCGATTATTCGTCCGCGCGACTGGCCGGCTGTGATTGCGCGCGCCATGGAGCAGGTGCGCGATCTGGGTAAAACGGCAGCAGGCTTTAATGACTGGCTGGCGGCAGTGCCGGATCGCAATGAAGCGGGCAAGTTGCTGGCTGATGCGCTGATATCGGATTCCTGCGCCTTGCTGGTCGGTGAAGAAATTCGCGGCCATGCCGATGCGGCAGCGCTGATTTACGGACTGGATCTGTTGATGCGCGCCTGCGGTCATGCCGAAAAAGACCATGATGGTCGCAATCTGGTGCCGGAAGGCATGAATACGCAGGTCTTGTCCGCCACATTCGGTGATATCCGCGTCAGTGCCGGCGAATTATTTGCAGCCGCCTCTGCCGGTGAACTGGATGCGCTGATACTGGTTGGCAGCGACCCGGTTGGTGATGGTCTGTTTCCGTCGGCAGCTAAAGCAGCGCTGGCCAGGGTGCCGCTGGTGCAGGTGGGCGCGATTGCAGGCCAGATTAGCGAATATGCCGCAGTGCAACTGCCGGCTGCAGCCTATGCCGAAATCGAAGGTTCATTTGTGAATATGGAAGGGCGCATTCGTGTGGCCGGTAACCCGATTAAATCGCTCGGGCAGGAACGCCCGTTGTGGAAAGTCATGATGCGCATGGTGCAGGTGATGGGTGGTGGCAATGTGCCGGTGGTCAATCTGGATGAACTGCGTGCAGCGACGATTGCGCGTATTCCCGCTCTGGACAAGGCCTGGCATGCGACCGAGCAGGACAGCGTGCTGATTGCTCCGGCCCGTAACAAGGATGCCAAAACATTGCCGGCGAAATCGGCGGACAGCTTTGAACTGGATGTGGTGAGTCGTTATTCCCTCTATCGCGAAGGCATGTGGGCGCGGGCATCGGAATTGCTCAGCCAGGCCGGTTCGATTCATGCCATGGACGATGTGCTGGTGCATCCGGACACACTGGCTGCAGCCGGTTTAAGCGCTGGCGAGCATACGGTGCATACGTTCCTGGGCGATGCCTCATATTATATTGGCGTGCGTGAAGATGTCAGTCCGGGCGTGCTGTTTGTGGCCAAGCGCGGCGTGGCTGGTGATCTGTCCGATGTCAGTGCAGCGTCTATCCAGGGAGGTAGCCAATGAGCGGTGTTGATATGGCGATTCAGGGTGGTATCTGGGCGCTGGAGATTCTGGCAATTGCCGTGCCGATTGCCTTGTCTGTGGCTTATATTACCTATTTCGAACGCCGGGTGATCGGCTGGATACAGGTGCGTAAGGGTTGTAACCGTGTCGGCCCGGTCGGGCTGCTGCAACCGCTGGCCGATGGCCTGAAATTATTCTTGAAAGAAACGATTATCCCGACCAACGCCAATAAGTTTCTGTTTGTCGGCGCGCCGATTCTGGCTCTGACGCCGGCTCTGATTGCCTTTGCCGTGGTGCCATTTGGTGAAACAACCCTGTTTGGCGTCTGGGACGAGCCGCATGTGATGGCGATTTCGCATCTGAATGTGGGCCTGCTGTATATTATGGCGATTTCTTCATTGTCCGTTTATGGGTTCCTGATGGCCGGTTGGGCATCCAATTCCAAATATGCCATCATGGGTTCGATTCGTACGACAGCCCAGATGATTTCCTATGAAATTGCTATGGGTTTTGGCCTGGTTACGGTGATGATGCTGGCCGGCTCGCTCAATCTGGCGGATATTGTACATGCGCAGGCCGGTGGTCTGCTGCACTGGTATATGATCCCGCTGTTCCCGATTCTGATTGTTTATTTTATATCCGGCTGTGCTGAAGCCGGGCGTACGCCATTCGATCTGACCGAAACCGAAGAGCTGGTGGCCGGTTACCATGTGGAATATTCGGGCATGTGGTTCGCCACCTTCTCACTGGCTGAATATGGCGCCATGATTTTGATTTCGCTGCTGACCTCAATCCTGTTTCTCGGCGGCTGGTATGCACCGATTCCGGCCCTGGATATTATCCCCGGCACCTTCTGGTTGCTGGGCAAGGCCGCGTTTCTGATTTTTGTGTTTATCTGGTTCCGGGCCACATTCCCGCGTTATCGTTATGATCAGATGATGCGGCTGGGCTGGAAAATATTCCTGCCGTGGACGCTGGGCTGGATTTTTGTGGTCGGGATGTTCATCTATACGCCGGGGCTGGATGGCATCATCAATTTCTGGCTGGCGTGGAGGTAGGATAGATGCTGAAACGTGCGTTTAAGACCTGGTTTTTGTGGGAGCTGTTAATCGGCCTGTCGGTGACCGGTCGTTATTTGTTCAAAAAGAAAATCACCGTGGAATATCCGGAGGAGAAATCATGGCTCAGCCCGCGCTTTCGCGGTCTGCATGCGCTGCGCCGTTATGAATCCGGCGAAGAACGCTGTATTGCCTG
>CAZXAI010000166.1:0-3737 GCA_964638265.1 uncultured Zetaproteobacteria bacterium | reverse complement strand
CCTCAGCCTGACCCAGCCGGCCCAGTGGAATCTGCGATGTCAGCTGCGCATGCGCAGTTTCGCCGAGTCCGGCGGTCATATCAGTGGCAATAAAACCCGGCGCAACAGCATTGACAGTAATATTCCGCGAACCGATTTCACGCGCCAGAGAGCGGGTCATGGCTTCCACGCCGCCTTTGCTGGCGCAATAGTTCAACTGACCCGGATTACCCATGCTCGCCACAACCGATGAAATATTAATCATACGACCGCCGCGCGCCTTCATCATCGGGCGCAGCGCCGCCTGCATGGCATGGAATACGGATGATAAATTGGTGTCGATAACCGCATCCCATTCTTCAGGCTTCATACGCATGGAGATATTATCGCGGGTAATGCCGGCATTATTCACCAGCACATCCAGCCGGCCAAAATGTTGAACGGTATCCTTCACAAAGCCCTGAATCTGATTACGGTCAGATACATCTACCGCTTTGGCGATAACTTCCACTGCCGATGCGGAGCGAATCTGTTCCGCCGCCGCATCAATCGTGGCTTGTCTGGTACCACAAATAGCCAGATTGAAACCAGCTTCAGCCAATTTACCAGCCACGACAAAACCGATGCCGCGACTGGCTCCGGTTACCAATGCTGTTTTCACATCACTCATCGCTCACCCCTCTATTCTCCCGCAATCATACTCAGGCTGATTGCCAGTTGCTCCGGACTCAGACTGGCGCCAATCAGCATGCCACGGTCAATGCGTTTGACCAGCCCGGATAATACTTTGCCCGGCCCCATTTCCACGCCCTGCGTGATACCGGATGCGGCCAGTTTCCGCACCGTTTCAGTCCAGCGCACCGGCGCTACCAGCTGCGCCACCAGTGCGGCGCGAATCTTCGCCACATCCTGCTCCGGACTGGCGCTGGCATTACCCCACACCGGGCAGATGGGTGCATGGATTTCAATTTCCTGTAAACGCGTCGCCATGGCATCGGCTGCCGCCTGCATCAACGGCGTATGCGACGGTGCGCTTACAGCCAGCGGCAACGCGCGCCTGGCCCCTGCCTCTTTCGCAGCCACCATCATGCGCTCAACAGCAGCCGCATGACCCGCCACGACCAACTGACCCGGACAATTATAATTGGCCGCCCATACCTTCTCATGTTCGTCTGAGACCGACCCACACAACGCTTCCACGACCTCATCCGCCAGACCGAGAATGGCCGCCATCCTGCCGACGCCGGCTGGCACCGCCTCGGTCATGGCCCTGCCACGGAATGCCACCAGCTGCACGGCATCGGCAAAATCAATCGCTCCGGCTGCCACCAGGGCCGAGTATTCGCCCAGCGAATGGCCTGCAACCTGCCCGGCTTCCGCGCCGCCCAGCTCGCGCCATAAACGCAGCAGGGCAATCGATGCAGTCAATAATGCCGGCTGGGTGAATTCAGTTCGCCCCAGCTTATCATCAGCATCATCCCGAATCAGCGCACCCATATCATAACCCAGCGCATCCGATGCCTCTTGCAGCGTCTGGCGCACCACATCAATGCCATCGAACGCATCCAGCATGCCTTTGGATTGCGATCCCTGACCGGGAAATAAAAATACAAATTCAGTCACAATTCATCCTTCATTCCATTTCAAAATCTTGCACCACAGAGGCCATTCCTGACTATATCACTTCGACCAGCGCAACAGGTTCGCACCCCAGGCAAAACCACCGGCAAAGGCTTCCAGCAAAATCAAGTCCCCTGTTGCAAGCCGCCCGGAACGGTATAAATCATGCAGGGCCAGCGGCACGCTGGCAGATGAGGTATTGCCATGCGTACCAACGGTTAACGCCACGCGTTTCATGTCCATGTTTAATTTTTTGGCGGTCGCCTGGATAATACGGATATTGGCCTGATGCGGCACCAGCACATCTATATCGTCATCACGGAGGCCATATTTATCCAGAATCTCCGTCACCACCGAACCCAGCTTGGTCACCGCCACCCGGAACACTTCATTGCCCTTCATCTCAACAGCGGCCGAGCCGGCAGAATCCAGACGAAAATCAGCCGCACCATGATGCATCTCCGGACTGGATGGCGGATGCGGATGCGCCGCTTTCAACAGGTCGCGATAAGAGCCATCGGCATGCAATACCGATCCAATCAAACCATTCTCCGCATCGGCTTCGCGCGCTTCCAGCACCACTGCCCCGGCCCCGTCGCCAAACAGGATGCAGGTACCACGATCCGTCCAGTCCACAATGCGGCTCATCGCCTCTGCGCCAATCAGCAGCACGCGCTTGAACATACCGCCGCGCATCATGCCTTCCAGTTGGGCCAGGCCATAGACAAAACCGGAACACACGGCCTGAATATCCCAGGCCGGAAAATCCTTGCCACCCAGCTTGGCCTGCACGGCCGTCGCTGTAGCCGGGAAAATCAGATCCGGCGTGGTGGTTGACACCACCAGCGCGTCAATATCATCAATACTGAGTCCGGCATCGGCCAGCGCCGCCCTGGCTGCTTCCACGGCCAAATCCGAGGTCATTTGATCTGCTGCAATAATATGGCGCTCACGAATGCCGGTGCGTTCCACAATCCAGGCATCGGTGGTGTCCACCATCTGCTCCAGCTCGGCATTGGTCATAATGCGTTCCGGTAAATAGGCGCCAATGCCAGTGATATGAACCGAAGGCATGCTCATGCTTCTATCATCTCCTGTACCGATTCGGTGATATGATCGGTCAGGCTCTCACTGACTTCCTTACAGGCCACTGCAATCGCACTGACAAAGCCGTCCGCATCGGTGCCGCCATGGCTCTTGACCACGATGCCGTTGAGTCCCAACAGCGGCGCACCGTTATATTTACTCGGGTTCACTTTATCCTTGAAACGTTTCAGGGCGCTGCGCGCCAGCAGTGCGCCGGCTTTGGAAATCACATCGGAAGTCAGTTCGGCCTTGATACTGTTGGCCAGAAAACGGGCCGTACCCTCAATGGTCTTCAGCGCCACATTGCCGACGAAACCGTCGCACACCACCACATCGACATCATTACCGGAGATATCCGTACCCTCGACATTACCGATATAGTTCAACTCCGTCGCGGCCAGCTTGGTGGAGGTCAGTTTAATCACATCGGTACCCTTGATATCTTCACTGCCAATATTCAGCAAGCCGACACGCGGATGCTCAATGCCTTCAGCCGCCTGCATATAGCAGGATCCCATAATGGCGAATTGAACCAGATGATTGGAGGTGCATTCGGAATTGGCGCCGGCATCGAGCATCAGCGTGCGCCCGTTATTTACAGCCGGCACCATCGAGGCGATAGCCGGCCGGTCAATGCCCGGCAACATGCGCAGAATAATCTTGGAGATAGCCATCAGCGCACCGGTATTGCCGGCGCTGACGAATGCATCCCATTGGCCATCACGCACCATGGTCGCGCCGACATGAATCGATGAACCTTTTTTCCGGCGCAGCGCATGCGAAGGCGAATCGCACATGCCCACCACCTCGGTGGCAGCAATGAGCGACACTCGATCCTCAATGCCCCGCGCTTGCAGGAGGGGCTGCAGCACCGCTGCCTGCCCGACAATGCCCAGCTTCAGCGCGCCGCTAAAGCGAGCCGAGAAACTGGCGGATAGCGCCATATCCAGCGCCTCCAGCACCATTGCCGGGGCAGCGTCGCCACCATGGCCATCCACCAGAATACGAATCTCGCGCGCACTACCGTGACTGGCAGACTCTGCTCCGGTGAT
>CAZXAI010000165.1:0-3741 GCA_964638265.1 uncultured Zetaproteobacteria bacterium | reverse complement strand
TTGAACCCTCATTACTGCATACCCTGCGCGGTCAGGGCTATCTGCTCAGCGATGAATCCCCGCCTGCCTGACGCGCAGCTAAGCAGGTCAACCGCCCCGACCAAGCGAGCACCATTCTGACCCGTCACCCATCAGGCATCCTGTACTGGATGCGATCCAATATATTCCGCACCTTTCGCGGCAGACTGGCTATGCTCTATATCGCACTGGAGTTCGGTATTCTGCTGTTTACCGCCGTGGTGCTGTATACTGTGCTGTCCAGCCGGGTCTATCACGAGCTGGATGAACAACTGATAGAACAGGCGGCAGCGCTGGCCAATGAGCTGGAAAGCTCTCCGTTTTATTTCTGGTCCGGCCACCTGGGCAGTTTCGCCGATCATTACCCGGGTGCGATGCAACTGGTCGGCGCCAATGGCCGCATTCTGTTTCGCTCCGATCGCTCCCTGATCGACAAGGGCGGCAATGATGTCAGCCGGGCGCTGGGGCATACGTTCCGTACCGATACGCCATCGTTCGCCTCAACCGAATCACTGCTCAACAAGGGCAATGTACGCGTCATTGCATTTCCTGTCCATCATGCCGGTCGCATTGTCGCCACCCTGATGCTGGGTCACAATACAGCTGATATCCGCGCTGTTTTTAACCTGCTGTACATTGTCGGCGGCACCCTCGGGCTGATTTCTATCGTCATCAGCGCCGCCGCCGGTTATTACATGGCCAAACGGGCGCTGGAACCCATCCATGAAATTACCACTACGGCGCGCGGCGTAGCCGCCGGTGACCTGACCCGCCGCCTGAAATCGAAGTCGCAGGATAAGGAAATTCAGATTCTGGTGCGCGTGCTCAATAAGATGTTCGCCGACCTGGAAGCCAGTTTTCAGGCTCAGAAGCGCTTTACTGCCGATGCCTCACACGAGCTGCGCCTGCCGCTGACCATCCTCAAGGGTGAAATCGAAGTCGCACTGCGTCATCCGCGCACGGCTGAGGAGTATCAACATATATTACACCAGCAACTGGGCATGATTGACCGGATCCAGCGCATTGTGAACGATCTGCTGACATTGGCACGCGCCGATGCCGGACAGTTGGAAATCGTGCAAACGCCGGTCGATTTGTCGCTGCTGCTACAGGAAGTCGGGCAACAACACCTGATTCTGTTTGATAGCCAGCATGTGGGGCTCGATATGCAAATCGAAGATGAGTTGGAGATCATGGGCGATGCCAGCCAGATCGAGCGCACCATCATGAATCTGTTATCCAATGCCTTCAAACACGCGCCGGAACATTCCAGCATTCACCTGACGGCCCATGCCAAAGGGGATTCAGCCATTGTGTGCATTCGTGATGAAGGGCCGGGCATCGCAGCCGAACAGCAACAGCGCCTGTTCGACCGTTTTTTTCGCGCTGATGATGCCCGCTGCCGCAAGGACGGCGAGGGTGCCGGCCTCGGACTGGCGATTTGCAAACGCATTGTGGATGCCCACGGCGGCGATATCTGGGTGGACAGTACGACAGGCGCAGGTTCAGCGTTCTTTATTCGTCTGCCGCTGTCCAATGCCAACGCCGGCCACCAGAAACGACTGGATCATATGCTGCACGATGGCGCCGCCGTCTGAGTCCTTTACCGCCCGGCCTACTGCCTGGCCACAGCATAGGGCCTGTTTCGCTTTCTTAAATCGCCAGCCACACTTTCGCCAGCCACCCCGGCTACAAATTTCAAGCCACGGGCACTGGCTTTGGCATGCGACATCAGGGCTTTAAAATTGCGGTAAAAATAGCGCTTGTCCGCCACATGGATATGCGTCATATAGCTGACCTGAAAAGAAAAATTGGATACATCCTCTTTGTCATAGCCCACATTATAGACATTGGAAGAAAGCAGCTTGCGTTCCTGCGTGGATATCAAGTCTGCCGTCACCACCATGCCGGGGCG
Organism: uncultured Zetaproteobacteria bacterium; assembly: GCA_964638265.1. GTDB lineage: Bacteria > Pseudomonadota > Zetaproteobacteria > Mariprofundales > Mariprofundaceae > Mariprofundus. The sequence goes on along the minus strand of CAZXAI010000165.1, from coordinate 1,808 downwards.
ATACGGTTTATACGGCGAGGCGGAGAAATAACCAAATCGTTTGATGCGTACGCGCAGTAATGCATCCACCCCTGTTAAGCGCACGTCTTTTTTGCGATAAGCCGACTGCGCTTTCCAGTATGTCATATCCAGATCCCTGACCCGATAGCCCAGCTGGATCAGGCGCTGTTTCACGCGCTGCCGCATGCTGTTCACGCAATATTGATGCAGAGCCGGGTTGGCATGTTGATATTGAATGCGGTGATACTCCCGAACCGCCTGTTGCAGCGCCTTGGCGCTGATACCGATAATCCCGTATACCGGGTTTTCACGACGCACATCAATACGCTGATTATCGGCAAACTGAGGCAGCCCGATCACCCTGAGGTGTGGCAACTGGCTCTGCTCAAGCGTAACCGGCTGACTATGTGTGGCGCATGCCGAAAGAGCCAGCAGGGCCAATGCAGCCATGGCATGTACACCCTTCAATCGAAACAAATGCATTGACTCTCCCCATATCCAATCACGCCGAACATACTCAGGGATCGACGCTTCAGGGCTGTGATTCAACGCACAGATCAGCGCGCTTCATGGTTGATGTATATGGTTTTGGCAGCCCGGAACCCGGCTCCTATGACACCTGCCAGATCACCTTGTGATCATTGATGCGGAATCCCTGCTCCACCATACGCTTGAGCGTGGCCGGATAGAGTTTATGCTCCTCGACCTGGATGCGGGCATGCAGAGACTCTGATGTATCATCATCCAGCACCGGCACCACCGCCTGAGCCAGAATCGGGCCGCCATCGAGCACTTCATCCACCAGGTGCACGGTGCAGCCGGACACCTTGACGCCATAATCCACTGCATCTTCCACCGCATGCGCGCCGGGAAAAGCCGGCAGAATAGCCGGATGAATATTGATAATGCGTGCCGGGAAGCGGCGCACAAAAAAGGCAGACAGAATGCGCATATAGCCCGCCAGCACAATCCACTGACAAGCGTGTTTATCTATCAAATCCGCACAGGCGGCATCGAAATGAGCCCGATCCGAATAATCTTTCGGATTGAGATACACCACATGTGGCACGCCGGCCTGACGGGCAATCTCCAGCGCCGGAGCATCGGCCTTATTGGAAATCACCAGTTGCACATTGACCGGGCATACTCCCGCCGCAACCGATTGAAGAATAACCTCCAAATTACTGCCACGCCCTGACACCATGATTGCAATTGCTTTGGACTTCATACATCACCCGTTAGATATTTTGACCTGCCCGGCAAGCTTCACCTTCATCATCAAAATGCAACAAGGGAGCGCCATTGGCACCCCCCTGTTGTTGTATCATCACCGGAGGCTTATGCCGTCTTGTTTTCGGCTTGCTCCGCCTCAGAACGATCATCAATAATCTGAGTCAGTTCTTCCAGCACTTCGATATCGGGCGTGGCTTCAGCTGCATCATCAGCCTCTTCACTGACCGGTTTCGGTGCATTGCGGTGAGCAAGGCCGGTGCCGGCCGGCAGCAGACGTCCGAGAATCACGTTCTCTTTCAGCCCCATCAGCCAGTCCACCTTACCTGCAAGGGCCGCTTCCGTGATCACACGCGTGGTCTCCTGGAAGGATGCGGCTGAGATAAACGAGTCGGTACTCAATGACGACTTGGTAATACCCAGCAGAATCGGCTCGAATGTTGCAGGCGCCTTGCCTTCAGCCACCAGCTTGCGATTGGTTTGCAGCACATGTTTACGCACCGGCTGTTCCCCGGCCACATAGTCCGACTGACCCGGATCAATAACCTGAACCTTGCGCATCATCTGGCGGGCAATCA
>CAZXAI010000164.1:0-3751 GCA_964638265.1 uncultured Zetaproteobacteria bacterium | reverse complement strand
GGAAGGCGCGGGAAAACAGGAAATCGCCAACCAGCACAGAAGCCTGATTGCCCCAGACACCATTAGCCGATGGCGCACCACGGCGCTGGTCGGATGAATCGACCACATCATCATGCAATAATGAAGCCGTATGAATAAATTCGACCACCACCGACAACGGTATATGGCGCTCGCCCTGATAGCCAAACAGGCGCGCAGTCAGCAAACACAGCAATGGCCTTAAACGCTTGCCGCCGCTATTGACAATATAATGGCCAATAGCCGGAATCATCATAATATCAGACTGCAAATTCTGATGGATACACGCATTCACCTGCGCCATATCAGATTGGCACAGTTCAATAGCGCGTTGCAGCGAGGTATGAATCGAAGAATCAGTCACGAGCGCTGCATCGTAAGCATGCGTTTCGTGCCGTCAAGGCACAGCAGCGCTATCATCTGCGCATGGAAATCATCCTCGCCTCCCGTTCCCCGCGCCGCCTCACCCTGCTGCAAAGCGCCGGTCTGGCCGTAGAAGTACGTCCGTCCCATATTGATGAAACGCCGTTACCGGCTGAATCGGTCACTGATCTGGTCACCCGGCTCAGCCGCAACAAGGCGCTGGCCTGCGACGCTCCGGCCCATATCCCGGCGGCCAGCGTGCCAATCATCGCCGCCGATACGCTGGTCGCGATTGGCAGCCATGTGCTCGGGCAACCGCGTGATCTGGCTCAGGCCAAAACCATGCTGCAACAACTCTCCGGCCAGGCCCATCAGGTGATTACCGGCGTGTGTGTGCGGCTGGACAGTCAGCTGGTTCAGCAGCATGTTGTAACCCGTGTCCGTTTCAGAGCACTGAGCGAGGCCGAAATCGATACCTACCTGGCGCACAATGATGTACTCGATAAAGCAGGCGCTTATGCCGTGCAGGCAGGTGCAGCCAGTTTTATTGAATCAATAGCAGGCCCGCTGGATAATGTGATTGGTCTGCCGGTTCAAATCACACTGAAGATGATATCTGATGTACTTCGCGGCCTTGGTGGTGAATAGTTAGGCTTAAATAATTTTTGGGATTATTATCATGAGTGTAGAATTACTGGTCAATGTAGCGCCATTTGAAACACGCATTGCGCGTATCGAAAACGGTCAGCCTGAAGAGATTTATATCGAACGCGAACGCGGCCTGAAAGGCAATATCTACAAGGGTCGCGTGCAGCGCGTACTGCCCGGCATTCAGGCCGCCTTTGTCGATATCGGCATGCAAAAGGCCGGCTTCCTCTATGTCGGCGATATTGCCACGTCCAAACAAACCGATGACGGCTTCTCCGAAGCCCTGAACCATGCCGATGAAGCAGAATCAGACAGCGAATCGACGGAACGGCCATCATCACGCCGTAATGCGCCGCCCATCTCCAGCCTGCTCAAGGATGGTCAGGATCTGATGGTGCAGGTATCGCGTGAACCGATTGCCTCCAAAGGGCCGCGTTTAACCAGCCAGATCGGGCTGCCCGGTCGTTACCTGGTGTATTTGCCACACCTGGATCATACCGGTATCGCCAGGCGCCTCGAAGACCCGCTGGAACGCGAGCGGCTGCTCAAGATTTGCAAGGCCATGAAACTGAAACAGGGCGGCATCATTATTCGAACCGTCGCCGAGGGCAAAACAGAGCCGGAACTGCAACAGGATCTCGACTTCCTGCTGCGTCTGTGGGCCGATATTGAAAAAAGAACAAAAAATGCCGCCCCCGGCTCGATGATACACAAAGAGTTAAATCTGTATCTGCGCGTCATGCGCGATTATGTCGATGCCGATGTGGAGAAAATCCATATTGACTCGCGTGAAGCCTATGAAACCATGAAAAAATTCGCCCGACGTTTTATGCCGGAAGTAGCCAAAAAACTCTATTATTACCCCGGCCAGCGACCTATTTTCGACGTGTACGGTGTGGAAGAAACCATGGAGCGCGCCCTGCAACGGCGCGTACCATTAAAGTCCGGCGGTCATATTGTGATTGATCAAACCGAAGCCCTGATTGCCATTGATGTCAATTCCGGATCCTTTGTCGGTTCCCGCAATATGGAAGAAACCGGCTTCAAAACCAATCTGGAAGCCGTGCATGAAATCGTACACCAGCTGCGTCTGCGCAATCTGGGCGGTATTATTGTGATCGACTTTATTGATATGGAAGAAGAAAAAAACAAACTGAAACTGATTGAAGTGCTGGAAGAGGCATTAAAACGGGACAAGGCGAAAAACCATATCGTGCAGTTCTCGGAACTGGGGTTGGTCGAGATGACCCGCAAGCGCACCCGCGATTCGCTGGGCCGTATTCTGCTCAATGAATGCAGCTGCTGTCATGGTATCGGCCTGGCCAAAAGCCCATCGACCATCTGTTACCAACTGTTTCGTGAAGTCGTGGCTGAAGCGCGCGCTTATCCGTGCGAACGGCTGACGGTGATTGCGCATCCGGATATTATTGACCTGATGCTGGGCGAGGAAAACGAAAGCGTGCTGCAACTGGAAGAATTCCTGGAAAAAGAAATTTCACTGGAAAGCAATGAGAGTTTTGCCCTGGCGCATTATGAGGTAGTGCTCAAATAAATCATGTCATCCCCGTTACAATTATATGTGCATATCCCCTTTTGCGTACACAAATGCCATTACTGCGACTTCAACTCACATGAGCGGGCGCAGCCCGACTGGGAGGCTTACCAGCAAGCGCTGATCAGGGAGTTAACGCACTGGGCCGAAACGCCCATGTTTGCCGGTCGTCCATTGCGCACGATATTTTTTGGCGGCGGCACGCCTTCGCTGGCACCGCCTGAACTGATTGAATCCATCATCCATACGGCGCGCGACTGTTGCGGCATGGAGGATGAGGCTGAAATCACCATCGAAGCCAATCCCGGTACTGTCGATGCAGCCAATTTCCGCGCCTACCGGCAGGCAGGCGTGAACCGTCTGTCGATTGGCGTGCAGAGTCTGGATGCAAACGAATTACGCTGGCTGGAGCGCATCCACGGGGCGGATGAGGCTATTGCCGCTGTTCACACAGCCCGCGATGCAGGGTTCGCCAATATCAATCTGGATTTGATGTATGGCCTGCCCGGACAGGATTTACACGGCTGGTTAAGCACATTGCAAACGGCCATCGAACTGGCGCCCGAACACCTGTCCTGCTATCAACTGACCGTGGAACCGCATACCCGGCTGGCTGCTGAGCACGCCAGAAAACCGTACCCGCTGCCGAATGATGATATTGCATTAAGCATGTTTTTTGACACCCGCAAGGCACTATCCGCAGCCGCTTATGAAGCCTATGAAATATCCAATTTTGCCAAAGCTGAAAAAAAATGCCGCCATAATGACGGCTACTGGTTATATCACGATTATATCGGCATCGGCGCCGGCGCAGCGGGGAAATGGGATCATTTGAGCGATGGCGGCATCACACGCTACAGTAATATCCGTACTCCCGAGCGATATATCAAAACGGCGCTGATGCAAGGGGCGGCCATCAACAGTCAGGAATCACTCGACCGCAATCAGGCCGCTGCCGAAGCCTGCTGGCTGGGCTTGCGACGCAGCGCAGGCATCAACCGCCATGCGTTTCATCAACGCTTCGGTTTCGATATATGGCAACATTTCGAGCCGCAACTGCAGGTATGGCAACAGGATGACAAACTGCTGGTATGCAATGATGCCGTTCAACTATCCGCATCAGGCATCGCCCTCGTCGATACCATTTCGGCATCGGTGCTATAATAAAAC
>CAZXAI010000163.1:0-3787 GCA_964638265.1 uncultured Zetaproteobacteria bacterium | reverse complement strand
ATCCGAGGGGCTGCGCTTTGTCGCAGCCCCTCGTTTTCGTGCTGAAACTGCCACCTGGGAATCGCGAGCCGGGCGCATTCTGCTGGTCAAACCGCAAACCTTTATGAATAACAGCGGCGAGGCAGTCGGGGCGCTGGCCCGATTTTATCAGGTGGAAGCGCAGGATATCATTGTGGTGTACGATGATCTGGATCTGCCCGTGGGCAAGCTGCGCATCAAAACAGGCGGCGGTCATGGCGGTCACAACGGCCTGCGTTCGATTCATGCCCATCTGCCGAGCGCCGATTATGTGCGCGTGAAAATCGGCATCGGCAGGCCGCCGCATGGCGATATCACGGCCTGGGTACTGGGGCGCGCTGATGAGGGCGACCGGGCTGATGAAGCGCGCATCTTCGCCGCCCTGCTGGATGAGCTGGAAACCTTGCTGGCCGGCCAGACCGATACCGCAGCCAACCGCATTCATCTGGCATTGCAAACAAAATAATCCTTTTACCGCAGAGGACGCAAAGGACGCAGAGGAAAGAACACAATAGCTATCAGGTCGGCGGGAATGTTTATGCCTTACCTCATGCCACCGGTTCTTTGGTTTTACCTCTGCGTCATCTGTGTCCTCTGCGTTGAAGAAATAAGAGGTAATAATGGCACTGAGTATTGGAATTGTGGGATTGCCCAATGTAGGCAAATCGACTTTGTTTAACGCCCTCAACGGCGGCGGGGCGGAAGCGGCCAATTATCCGTTTTGCACCATTGATCCGAATGTCGGCATTGTACAGGTACCCGATGCGCGCATGGATGCGCTGGCCGAGATTGTCAAACCGCAGGCCATGCAGCACGCCATTGTCGAATTTGTCGATATCGCCGGCCTGGTGGCGGGCGCGGCCAGCGGTGAGGGGCTGGGCAATAAATTTCTGGCCAATATCCGCGAATGCGCCGCCATTGCGCATGTGGTGCGCTGTTTCGATGATGAGAATGTCACCCATGTCTCCGGCCAGGTCGATCCGCTCTCCGATATCGAAATCATTGATACGGAACTGATGCTCAAGGATATGGAAACGGTGCAGAAGGCGGTGCAGCGCACCGAAAAACAGTGCAAGAGCGGCAACAAGGAAGCGAAAATCCTGCTGGAATTGCAACAAAAGGTACTCAAAGGGCTGGAAGATGGCGTCACCGTGCGTCGCCAGCAGTTCTCCGCTGATGAACGCGAAGCGATTAAAGAGCTGTGCCTGCTGACCATCAAGCCGGTATTATATGTCACCAATGTTGATGACGGTTCCTTGCCAGATGGCAATGCCTATGTCGATCAGGTGCGCGCCTTTGCCGGTCAGGAGGGTGCGCGCGTGGCAGTGATATCCGCCCAGATCGAATCGGAACTGGCGGAAATGGACAAGGAATCACAGATCGAGTTTCTGTCCGACCTGGGGCTGAGCGAGCCGGGTTTGAATACCGTGATTCGCGAGGCCTATACGCTGCTGGATCTGATTTCCTACTTTACCGCCGGCGTCAAGGAAGTGCGCGCCTGGACGATTCATCGCGGCGATACCGCGCCGAAAGCGGCTGCGGTGATTCACAATGATTTCGAGAAGGGGTTTATCCGGGCTGAAACGATTGCCTATGATGATTTTGTGGCCCTCGGCGGCGAAGCCAAATGCAAGGAAGCCGGTAAAATGCGCCTCGAAGGCAAGGATTACATCGTTCAGGATGGCGATGTGCTGCACTTCCGTTTCAATGTGTAGCGTTCGTTCAGTTCCCCGGTCTATTCTTCACCTTATATACTTCGCAGCCGTAGTGGTGAATACTTACGGCATCAAATAAAAGGGGAGATTCATCATGGATATTTCAAAAATTCCGGCCGGCGAGAACCCGCCGGAGGATATTAATGTTATTATCGAAGTGCCGCAGCATGCCGATCCGGTCAAATATGAACTGGACAAGGAGTCCGGCGCATTTTTTGTCGATCGCTTTATGCATACCGCCATGCATTATCCATGCAATTATGGTTTTATGCCTAACAGTCTGTCCGAAGACGGCGATCCGGTGGATGTGATGGTGATCTCGAAATTCTCGTTGATTACCGGTTGCGTGGTGCGTTGCCGCCCGATTGCCGTGCTGCATATGGAAGATGAAGCGGGTATGGATGCCAAGGTACTGGCGGTGCCGGTATCCAAACTGAAACCGTCGTTTGATAATGTCACCTGTCTGGAGGATGTGGATGATTTCCTGCTCAACCAGATTGCCCACTTCTTTGAGCACTACAAGGATCTGGAACCGAACAAATGGGTGAAAGTCACCGGTTGGGGCAAGGCCGATGCAGCCAGAAAGGAAATTGTCGATTCTATTGCCCGGTATCAGGCTGACGCTTGACCGGAAACACATAAGAATAAACAGAGCGGTTGAGCAATCATCCGCTCTTTTTATTGGGATTGAGGGAGTAGTTATATGCAAGAACAGATGATTCCAGCCATTTTCGGTGCTGTCGGCCTGATGATCGCATTTGCGCTGTATCAAACGGTCAAAAAATACCCGGCCGGTCAGGGTAAAGTCATCGAGATTGGCGAGGCCATCCACCTGGGTGCGATGGTGTTTATGAAACGTGAATACACGATTCTGGCCGGATTCATTGTTGTTGTCGCCACCCTGCTGGCATTTTCGCTCGGTATGAATACGACGATTGCCTTTCTGGTTGGTTCCATCTCATCCGCCATGGCCGGTTATTTCGGCATGTTCGCGGCCACCAAGGCGAATGTACGCACGGCAACCGCTGCCCAGAATGAAGGCGCTGCCAGCGCACTGACGATTGCCTTCTACGGCGGTTCGATCATGGGTCTGACGGTCGCCTCGCTCGGTCTGCTGGGACTGGGTACCTTATACCTGTTTTTCGGCGGTGATCCGGAAACAGCCCATGCCATTCACGGTTTCGGCATGGGTGCCTCCTCTGTGGCGCTGTTTTCGCGTGTCGGCGGCGGCATTTTCACCAAGAGCGCCGATGTCGGCGCTGATCTGGTTGGCAAAATCGAAGCCGGTATTCCGGAGGATGACCCGCGCAACCCCGGTGTGATTGCCGATAATGTCGGCGATAATGTCGGTGATGTAGCCGGCATGGGCTCGGATATTTTTGAATCCTATTGTGGTGCGATTATCGCCACCATTGCCATGGCTTCGACCATGGCTGCCGATGTGCTGGATCCTTTGGGGCAGCGACAGGTGCTGATGTTCCTGCCGCTGGCGCTGACCTCGCTCGGGCTGATTTGCTCCATCCTCGGCATTATGCTGGTCAAGACATTTGCCAATAAGGAGCCGGCGCTGGCGCTGCGCATCGGCACCATGGGCGCTTCGGTGATTTTTATTATCGCCGCTTTTTTTCTGATTGTTTATCTTGGCGTGGCCGCATCGGTCTGGGGCGCGGTGATTTCCGGTGCCATTGGCGGCATCATTATCGGTCTGGTGACCGAATACTATACCGGCGGCAAGCCGGTGCGTGATATTGCCAAGGCGGGCGAAACGGGGCCTGCCACAGTGATGATTTCCGGCCTGGCGCTGGGCATGGAATCGGTGGTGGTGCCGGTGCTGACCATTGCCGCTATTATTTACGTTTCAACCACCTTGTCCGGTATTTATGGCGTCGGCATTGCCGCAGTCGGCATGCTGGCCACGGTCGGTATTACCATGGCCATTGATGCCTACGGCCCGGTGGCGGATAACGCCGGCGGCATTGCCGAAATGGCCGGCATGGGTGAGGAAACACGCCAGATTACCGATTCGCTCGATGAGTTAGGTAACACCACCGCCG
>CAZXAI010000162.1:0-3792 GCA_964638265.1 uncultured Zetaproteobacteria bacterium | reverse complement strand
ATGCCCACCCGGATGTGGTCAGGGGCGTGCAGGAAACTGCCGAATCCGGCATGAGTTTTGGCGCGCCATGCGAGCTGGAAATCGATCTGGCCCGGCTGGTCATTGACCTGGTGCCTTCCATTGATGTGGTGCGTTTTGTCAATTCCGGCTCGGAAGCGACCATGAGCGCATTACGATTGGCGCGCGGTTTTACCGGTCGCGATAAATTTATCAAATTCGATGGCGGTTACCATGGTCATGCCGATGGTTTCCTGGTCAAGGCAGGCAGCGGCGCGGCCACCTTCGGCGAGCCTGATTCGGCCGGCGTGCCGGCCGATTATGCCAAGCTGACGCTGACTGCGCCGTTTAACGATATTGATGCAATCAAGCGTTTATTTGCCGAAAACCCGGGAGAAATCGCCTGCATTATTGTCGAACCCGTACCGGGCAATACCGGCGTCATGTTGTTGAACGATAACGGTTTCCTGCAAGCCCTGCGCGATATCTGCGATGCCGAGGGCGCGCTGCTGGTGTTTGATGAAGTGATGTGCGGCTTCCGGGTTGCGCTCGGCGGCGCGCAGCAGCGTTTCGGCATCGTCCCTGACCTGACCTGCCTCGGAAAAATCATCGGCGGCGGTCTGCCGGTCGGCGCGTACGGCGGTCGCGAAGAAATCATGCGCCAGATCTCACCCGACGGGCCGGTGTATCAGGCCGGCACCTTGTCCGGCAATCCACTGGCCATGCGGGCTGGTCTGGAAACATTGAGCCGTCTGCAAGCGCCGGGTTTCTACGATGAACTGGAGCGCAAAACCACGAAGCTGGTAGATGGTTTGCTGGCCGGTTGTAAAGCCGCCGGCGTACCGGCTGTCGCCAATCAGGTGGGCGCGATGTTCACCATCTTTTTCACTGAACTGGATGCTGTCACCTGCTGTACCGATGTCAGCGGCCATTGCGATCTGGCATTTTTTGGTCGCTATTTCAATGCCATGCTGGAGGAAGGCGTTTATCTGGCCCCGTCGCAGTATGAAGCGGCGTTTATGTCCGCCGCCCACACGGATGAAGATATTGAGAATACCATCGCCGCTGCCGGGCGCGCGCTGGCCAGTTTGACATCATGATTTTTTCGCCGCAAAGGAACGCAAAGGAAAAACCATACCATGGCTACATAGTCACATGAGTTTATTAGAACGCATCACCTTCAATGAGGCAGGACTGGTGCCCGCCATTGCGCAGGATGCCAACACTGGCCGCGTATTGATGATGGCATGGATGAATGAAGAAGCGTTCAGACAAACCATGGAGACAGGTTTTGCCCATTATTATTCCCGTTCCCGCCAAAAACAGTGGAAAAAGGGTGAATCCTCCGGCCATGTGCAGAAAGTCCTCGATATATACCTGGACTGCGACGGCGATACGATACTCATGAGCATCGAACAAACCGGCCCGGCCTGCCACACCAACCGCGAATCCTGCTTTTACCAGCAACAACAAGATGGTGACTGGATCACCATTGAGGAACCGATACAGTGAGCAATAATGACATTCTGAAAGAACTGACCGCCGTGCTCGAAGCGCGCAAATCCGAAGCCCCTGACGCATCCTATGTCGCATCGCTGTATGCCAAACCGGACAAGATGCTGGAGAAAATCGGTGAGGAGGCAGTGGAAACCATTATTGCAGCCAAGAATGATGATCGCGGCCACATCATCTACGAAACCGCCGATCTGTGGTTTCACTGCATGGTCATGCTGGCCCAGAAAGGTTTAAGTGCGGATGATGTATTGCATGAACTGGCTCGCCGTTTCGGTGTTTCCGGCCACGATGAAAAAGCTTCTCGCAAATAAAGCGGGCAAACGTCCTCATGCATTATAAACCGGTTCCCGATTATCATATGCATACGCCGCGTTGCAATCACGCCACCGGCAGCATCATGGAATATGCACAGGCCGCCGTGGATGCCGGCCTGAGCGAAATCGGCATGTCCGACCACTCGCCCATGCCCGGCGGCTTTGATAAAGCATGGCGCATGCATCGTTCTGAATTAAACGAATATATCGAAGAAATTGAAATGGCGCGCGATGCCTTCGCCGATCGCCTGAGCATTCGCTTCGGTCTGGAAGCGGATTTCCATCCCGGTACGGAAAGCTATGTGGCAGACATGATTACGGCATACGACTGGGATTATGTCATCGGTTCGGTGCATTATATCGGCGACTGGGGTTTCGATAATCCGGACTGCTTGCAGATATGGGATACCTGGAACATTGAGGACGCCTATATCGCCTATTTCGAACTGGTTGCCCAATCCGCAGCCACCGGCATGTTTGATATCATCGGGCACCCCGATCTGATCAAGAAATTCGGCCATCGCCCGCCTGAAGGCAGCCAGTCAGTCCGGCAGGCGGAAGCAGCCATGTTACAGGCGGTATCCGCATCCGGCGCGGCACTGGAAATATCCTCAGCAGGCCTGCGCAAACCGGTGGGGGAAATCTACCCGCATAAACGTATCGTAGGCAGAGCAGCGGAGCTGGGCATCCCCTTTGCCTTCGGCTCGGATGCGCATGCGCCAGCCGAAGTCGGTCATGGCATGGATGATTGTCTGGCCGAGCTGGCCTCGTTCGGCGTGCATGCAGTCGCCAGCTTTGAAAACAGGACAAGAACAATGATTCCCATCTCCCGTGCCTGAAACAGCAGCGAACAGTATTCTGATCACCGGCGCATCCGGCGGTTTCGGGCTGGAGTTCGCCAAACAGCTGGAGCCGACCGGATGCAGGCTGATTCTGCATGGCCGCGACAAGCCGCGTCTGCAAATGACGCTGGGGGCGCTAAAGCACCCGGATCGGCATAGCCTGGTACTGGCCGATTTGAACGCCAAACATGGCCTGTCCGAACTGATTGCCGCTACTGAAAGTGAAAAACTGGCCGGACTGGTCAATAATGCCGGTTTCGGCATCTGGGGCGCGTTTGAACAAACCGGCATCGTGCCTCAGGTTGATGTGATCAAAACCGACCTCAAAGCGCCTGTGGCCTTAACCCATGCGCTGCTGCCCGGCCTGTTGAAAAACAACGGCTTTATCATCAATGTATCATCGCTGGCCGGCGAATACCCCCTGCCCTATATGAGCACCTATGCCGCCGCCAAGGCAGGGCTGACCTACTGGAGCGAAGCGCTGAGAACCGAGTTGCGCGGAAAAATCCGTATTGTCACACTCGCCCCCGGCCCGTCACCGACCGGTTTTCGTGAAATATCCGGCATGCCACATGGCACCGGCAGCTTTTTTCGCACGCCCATCCCGCTCATCATCCACGCCAGCCTGCAAACACTGGCAAACGGCGGCGGCTACTGCATTCCCGGCTGGCGGCATAAACTGCTGTACGCCATACAGAAATCCATACCCCGCAAACTCGGCCTGTCCATCATGGCCAAACAAATGCGCCCCTGACGCGTGTGAAACCTGCTCTAACCTCCACCCGTCAGGCAACCCTTTGAATCTGATGGTAGTCTTGAATTGAATCCAGTTCATTTCCTTCTGTATTTTTTGCTTTGAACAGATCCCAGCGCATTTGCATATTAAGCCAAAAATCAGCCGACATGCCAAAGAACTTGGCCAGGCGTAGAGCAGTGCTGTTACATCCCGCGCTATTCGCGTCATATTGTATCGACCTGTTTGAGGTGAAACAAACGCAGTTATCCCACACTGAGGCAGGCTTATCTTTTCCCTGGCTCAGCGTGGGATAGTGGCAATGGTTCTTATTATTTTAACCCATCTTCGTCAGCGCAAGCCAAAAAACAGCTAAAATCACAGACGAAAA
>CAZXAI010000161.1:2483-3792 GCA_964638265.1 uncultured Zetaproteobacteria bacterium | reverse complement strand
TACGCCCGGCCATATGCCTGGCTGCATCTCCGAGCACGGTCACATCATCCTGCGTACCCTGACCATGCTCCACGCGCGTAATCACGCGTTCCAGCCAGCCGGTACCTTCACGACACGGCGTACACTGACCACAGGACTCATGCGCATAAAAGTGCGCCAACCGGCGCGTCAGGGCGAGCAGATCCGCCGTTTCATCCATCACGATAATCGCGCCGGAACCCAGGAACGATCCGGCTTTCATAATATCATCATAGGTCAGAGCCACATCATAATGCTCTGCCGTCAACCACGGCGTGGAAGAGCCGCCCGGAATAATCACTTTCGGCACATCGCCATGCTGAAGGCCACCACAGTAGTCCTCGATCAACACTTTCATCGACGTGCCCATCGGCACTTCATAATTGCCCGGCTTGTTAACATGACCGGATACCGAAAAAATCTTGCAGCCGGTATTGTTCGGGATGCCGATGGACGCATGCCAGTCGCCGCCGAATTCCAGAATGGCCGGCACCGTCGCCAGTGTTTCAACATTATTGACCACGGTCGGACAACCGTAAAAGCCTTCCACAGCAGGAAATGGCGGTTTGAAACGCGGACGCCCCGGCTTGCCTTCGAGCGACTCAATCAGGGCTGTCTCTTCTCCGCAGATATACGCGCCGGCACCGCGATGCACGACCAGATTCATACTGAAACCGCTGCCCAGAATATCATCACCCAGCAGGTTGGCCGCATAGGCTTCATCAATGGCCGCATTGAGTATATTTGTCTCATGCAGGAACTCGCCACGCACATAAATATAAGCATCTTTCACGCCGAGTGCGAAGCCCGCCATAATCATGCCTTCAATCAGCAGATGCGGATCGAAACGCAAGATATCCCGATCCTTGAAGGTGCCCGGCTCGCCTTCATCAGCATTGCATAGCAGATAGGTCGGCTTGCCGGTATTGCGCGGCACAAACGACCATTTCAGACCGGTCGGGAAACCGGCGCCGCCGCGTCCGCGCAGGCCGGAGGTTTTCATTTCATCTATGATTTTACTGGAACTGAATTCGTTTAACACCGTCGGCAGGAAGGCATAAGCGCCGTGCTGGCGCGCCACCGCCAGGGTATTCATATCCGGCACATGGATATTATCGAAGCAAATCTGTTTGACCTGTTTGGGATCAGAGGAAATCGTCACGCCACACCTCCTGGTGCGTCGCCTTGCAGGCGCGCTGACGCGCGTGCAATTTTGCTATCCTGCAAAATTGTCATGCCACACCTCCTGGTGCGTCGCCTTGCAGGCGCGCTGACGCGCGTGCAATTTTGC
>CAZXAI010000161.1:0-2383 GCA_964638265.1 uncultured Zetaproteobacteria bacterium | reverse complement strand
TATCCTGCAAAATTGTCATGCCGCACCTCCCTCTGCACGCTTTTCAGTAATCAGCGCATCCATGGATTCAGGCGTGGCCTGTTCATGGTAGACATTGTTTACCTGCACCACCGGCGCACCGGCGCAGGCACCGGCGCATTCCACCTCGGTGACCGTAAACAGGCCATCGGGTGTGGTCTCACCCTGCTTGATCCCCAGCGTTTCACACATATGGGCGACCAGTTCATTGGCCCCATTGAGCATGCAACTGGCATTGGTGCACACTTCCAGCAGATAGGTGCCGCATGGCTGCTCGCGGAACATGGTATAAAAGGTCACCACTTCACGCACCTGCATCAGACGCAGCCCCAACACGTCGGCAATCATCTTCTGGGTATCCATGGAGATATAGCCGAAATCTGCCTGCGCCATATATAATACAGGCATCAGAGCCGACTGCGCGCCGGGATAGCGCTTCACCAGTCTGGCGATTTCGGCCAGGCGCTCATCACTGAAACGATTTTTTTCGGAGTGAACCGTATCCGCGCTCATCGGTCAACCTCCCCAAATACAATATCCTGCGTACCCAGAATCGCCACCACGTCAGCCACCATGTGACCACGGCACATATAATCCAGCGCTTCAATATGGGCAAAACCCGGCGCACGCACTTTCATGCGATACGGCTTGTTGGAACCATCGGATACAATATACACCGCAAACTCGCCCTTCGGATGTTCCACCGCCTGATACACCTCGCCTTTGGGCACATGATAGCCTTCCTGAAAATACTTGAAGTGGTGAATCAGCGCTTCCATATCGGCTTTCATCTCAGCCCGTTTCGGGCTGGTGAATTTATAATCATCCACCTTAACCGGGCCGGGATTGTTTTCCAGCCATGCCACGCACTGCTCGATAATGCGGTTGGATTCCAGCATCTCTTCCACCCGCACCAGGTAACGATCATAACAATCGCCGGTCACGCCGACCGGGATATCGAAATCCATTTTATCATAGACATCATAAGGCTGTGTTTTGCGCAAATCCCAGGCAATGCCCGAACCGCGAATCATCGGCCCGGTAAAGCCCCAGTCCAAAGCGGCTTGCTTATCGACGATGGCAATATCCACATTGCGCTGTTTCCAGATACGATTCTCCGTCAACAGGGTTTCATATTCACCCACCAGACCCGGAAAACGATCCGTAAAGGATTTGATTTTAGCCAGCAATCCGTCCGGCAGATCTTTCGATACGCCGCCGGGTCGGAAATAAGCCGCATGCATGCGCGCACCACTGACTTCCTCGTAGAAATCGAAAATATCCTCACGCTCACGGAAGCAATACAGAAATACTGTCATCGCACCGATATCCAGCGCCACCGCGCCCAGCCACATGCAGTGATTGAGAATACGCGTCAGCTCGGCAAACATCACCCGGATATACTGGGCCCGTTCCGGCGCTTCGATGCCCAGCATTTTCTCCACGCCAAGCGCATAGGCATGCTCATTGGCCATCATCGAGACATAATCAAAACGATCAAAATACGGCACATTCTGCAAATAGGTTTTATATTCAAACAGTTTCTCGGTGCCGCGATGCAGCAGTCCGATATGCGGATCGGCCTTTTCGACCACTTCGCCATCGAGTTCCAGCACCAGGCGCAACACGCCATGCGCAGCCGGATGCTGCGGGCCGAAGTTCAGCGTATAGTTCTTAATCTCAGCCACGATCCACCCCCGGCCATGTGCGATCAATCAACACGCGATCTTCCAGTGCATTGGGGCGATAGACGCAGCGCCACTGTGCTTCATCAAAAAACATTTCCACCCGCCCGGTAAGCGGGAAATCCTTGCGTAAGGGATGCCCTTCAAAACCATAGTCGGTCAACAGGCGGCGCAAATCAGGGTGATGATTGAAGATAATACCATACATGTCGAAGGCTTCGCGCTCGAACCAGTTGGCGGTCGACCACACTTCGGTCACCGAATCCACCAGATCGCGCTCGTTGGCTCCCACTTTCAGGCGCATGCGCTTATTCAGCGACACCGATAACAGGTGATACACCACCTGAAAACGCGGGGCATCCGCCGGCCAGTCCGGCATCTCCAGCATATCCACACCGCAAATATCCACGACCTGCTCGAAGGCATGTTCATTTTTCAGGTAATGGCAGGCATCGGCAATACATGTACGTGCCAGCGTCACTACCGGGCAATCAATGCCATCGTGGAATGCCAGCACCTGCTCGCCGAATTTCGCCCGCAGGCCGGCAATGGCGGCATTCTCACCGGCGCCGTCATTCGCGCCGATGTCATCCTGCAACCTGTCCTGCAATTTGTCTGTTGTCGGATTATCTACAGTCATATCAATCTACCGCGCAATCGTGTTGGTGCGTTTGATTTTT
>CAZXAI010000160.1:0-3822 GCA_964638265.1 uncultured Zetaproteobacteria bacterium | reverse complement strand
ATCGGATGATCGGATCGGCATAACAGTACATCCGGCTGAATACCGATTTCGCGCAGGATCTTGACCGAGTGCTGGGTCGGCTTGGATTTCATTTCACCGGCCGATGCGATATACGGTACCAGCGTCAGATGAATATAGGCGGTATTGCGCTTGCCCAGATCAAAACGCAGCTGGCGAATCGCTTCCAGAAACGGTTGCGATTCGATATCGCCGACCGTGCCGCCAATCTCGACCAGTGCGATATCCACATCATCAGCCCGCAACGACAATACGGCATTTTTGATGGCATCGGTGATGTGCGGAATCACCTGCACGGTCGCGCCCAGATAATCGCCGCGCCGTTCACGCCGGATCACCGATTCATAGATGCGACCGGTGGTATAATTGGAGCGTTTCGACATGGTGGCATGGGTAAATCGTTCATAATGGCCCAGATCGAGATCGGTTTCCGTACCATCATCGGTGACAAATACTTCACCGTGCTGAAACGGACTCATGGTGCCGGGATCGACATTGATATAGGGATCCAGCTTCTGCATGGTGACGCGCAGGCCGCGCGCCTCAAACAGTGCTGCCAGGCTTGCAGCTGCAATACCTTTTCCGAGCGACGACACTACCCCGCCGGTTACAAAAACAAATCGAGTATTTTTATTCATGACGGGGCGGGACAGTAGCAGATCAAATCTGTCGATACCAGTTCAGGATCGAAGCCGGGCCCGAATTCAAAACAGGCGTTCATTCTATCCAACTATTGGGTCGGGTTGATTTGAATGGAGCGCCATTCGACATGCTCTGTGGCGCATTGCAAACATACCTGAATGGCATCTGCCGGCAATATATTGGCAGCCCGTTGCGGCCATTCAATCAGGCAAATCCACGGCGGCTGAAAAAAATCACGCACGCCGAGCATCTCTATCTCGGCTGCATCCTCCAGACGATACCAGTCCATATGTGCAACAGGGCCATCGCGGCCATCATATTCCTGAATAATGGCGAAGGTCGGGCTTGGCAGCGCTTCATCCACCACGCCCAGCGCCCGCATCACAGCCCGGCTAAACACGCTCTTGCCTGCGCCCAGTTCACCGCGAATAGCCACTACAGCGCCCGGTTTCAGCGTAGCTGCGAATTGGGCTGCAATGGCAACGGTTTCCGATTCGTTATGGGACTGGTAGTTCACAGTATGATCCTGAAGCCTGGTTTGTGAGGCGCAAATTCCTGATTTATCTATTGGCTACCAGCGCCTTGATCACATCATGCTTGCAGATCATGCCAACCACGTCATCACCGTCCATTACCGGCAGGTGATGCACGCGCTGATCGCTCATGATAGCGGCGATTTCGCTCAGGTCGGCATCGACATTAACCGAGATGATATCTGTCTCTGCCATGTCTTCCACGGTCATGGCCTGCAAATGCGACAGCTCTTTTTCAAAGCGCGCCTCGCCGACCGGAATGACCATATCAAACAGGGCAACGGCAGTCGGTACATGCAATTGTTTCTGCTGATCGATCAAATCGCTTTCGGTAATCACGCCGAACAGGCGTTTATCTTCATCCACGACCAGCAGCCCCGTCAAATCTTCTTCGGCGAAGCGTTTGGCGATATCTTCCAGCGATGCATCCAGCTGACAATAGGGTGGATCGGTATCCATGATATCTCGTGCGAATATTCTGGAATATGGCATATCAAGCCTCCTTGGCTGCTATATGATAACGCAAAACAATTTTACCGCAAAGCACTTCAATGCCCCAAACCGGCATCGCCGTAACCCAACAGGCAAATCTTGAACCACAGAGGACACAGAGAGCACAGAGAAGGTCAAAATCTGTTGGTTTTCTCTGCCTGCCCTCTGTGGTGAAAATATTTTGATTCCGGTTTGTACGTCGGCGGGTGCTTTTATGCCTTGTGGTAAATCTCGGCGCCCGTGCGCACAAATTCCTCGGACTGCTCCTCCATGCCCGCTGCAATGGCTTCACTGGTTTCCATACCATGTTCGGCGGCGTAATCGCGCACATCCTGGGTGATTTTCATGGAGCAGAACTTCGGCCCGCACATCGAGCAGAAGTGCGCCACCTTGGCGGAATCTTTCGGCAGCGTTTCATCATGATAGGAGCGCGCCGTATCCGGATCGAGGCTCAGGTTGAACTGATCTTCCCAGCGGAATTCAAAGCGCGCCTTGGACAGGGCATCATCACGCTGTTGCGCACCCGGATGACCCTTGGCCAAATCGGCGGCATGCGCGGATATTTTATAGGTAATCACGCCGTATTTCACATCATCGCGGTTGGGCAGCCCCAAATGCTCTTTCGGGGTGACATAACAGAGCATGGCACAGCCATACCAGCCGATCTGGGCGGCGCCGATGCCGGAGGTGATATGATCATAACCCGGCGCAATATCGGTGGTCAGCGGCCCGAGCGTGTAAAATGGGGCTTCATCGCAACATTCCAGCTGCAGATCCATATTCTCCTTGATCATCTGCATCGGCACATGGCCGGGGCCTTCGATCATGGTCTGCACATCATGTTTCCAGGCGATTTTGGTCAACTCGCCGAGCGTTCTGAGCTCGCCCAGTTGCGCCTCATCATTGGCATCGGCAATCGCGCCCGGCCTTAATCCATCGCCGAGCGAGAACGATACATCATAGGCTTTCATGATCTCGCAGATATCTTCGAAATGGGTGTAGAGGAAATTCTCTTTATGGTGCGACAAACACCATTTGGCCATAATCGCGCCACCGCGCGACACGATGCCGGCCAGGCGTTTGGCTGTCATCGGCACATAGCGCAGCAATACGCCGGCATGGATGGTGAAATAATCGACGCCCTGCTCGGCCTGCTCAATCAGCGTGTCGCGGTAAATTTCCCAGGTCAGGTCTTCGGCCACCCCGTTCACTTTTTCCAGGGCCTGATAAATGGGCACTGTGCCGATCGGTACAGCCGCATTGCGAATAATCCATTCACGTGTTTCGTGGATATTCTTGCCGGTGGACAGATCCATAATGGTGTCCGAGCCCCAGCGCGTCGCCCAGGTCATCTTGTCCACTTCCTCTTCAATCGAGGAGGACAGTGCCGAATTGCCGATATTGCCATTGATTTTGACCAGGAAATTACGCCCGATAATCATCGGTTCGAGTTCCGGGTGGTTGATATTGGCGGGGATAATCGCGCGGCCTCTGGCCACTTCATCACGTACAAATTCCGGTGTAATGACTTGCGGAATGCTGGCTCCGAAAGACTGGCCGGGATGCTGTTTGGTAATCTCACGCAGGTGTTCGCGTTTCTGATTCTCGCGAATCGCCACGAATTCCATTTCCGGCGTAATGATACCGGCGCGGGCATAATGCATCTGGGATACGTTCCTGCCTGCCTTGGCTTTGCGCGGCTGTTTCAGGTGTTCAAAACGCAGGTGATTCAGGCTCTCGTCATCACGGCGTTGATTGCCGTAACGGGAAGACAGTCCGGTCAGGAATGTCGTATCGCCGCGTTCATCAATCCAGGCCGTACGCACATCGGGTACGCCTTTTTTTAAATCCAGAACCACATCGGGGTCGGTATAGGGGCCGGATGTATCATAGACCAGAATCGGCGCATTCTCTTCTTCGCCCGTACTGGTCTGTGTTGGCGACAGGGAAATCTCGCGCATCGGCACACGGATATCAGGGCGCGATCCCTCGATATAAACCTTGCGGGAATTGGGCAGCGGTTGCTGCGCATCATAGCTGTTATCTGCCGTGCCTGTGCCCAAATCTGTGTTTTGCGCCTGTGTTGTCATGCTTCCTCCGGATACCCCGCTTGCAGTGGGTCGCGAACTATAACCTA
>CAZXAI010000159.1:0-3860 GCA_964638265.1 uncultured Zetaproteobacteria bacterium | reverse complement strand
ACGTACGGTTCTGTGAGAGGGATGAGGCAGCGATGCCTCACCCTACTCGATTTTCATACCCCGTAATGATAAATAACTTATTGGCCGACCACTTGAGAAACCGCTTTTTCAAGCATTTCCGGCATATAGGGCTTTTGAATAAAGCCGGCCAGTTTTTGCCCGCTAAAGCGATCTCGCACCTCATCTTCAGCATACCCGGAAGAAATGATGACTGCCACATCGGGATTGATTTGACACAGTGCTGACAATGTCTGCTCGCCATTCATGACTGGCATGGTCAAGTCCAGCAATACGAATGCAATCGTATTCCCCTGATTGATCTGCTTGCGATATTGCTCTACCGCTTCCTTGCCATTCACCGCCGCGAGCACCTGAAAACCCAGCTCTTCCAGCATAACTACAGCCATTTCCATGACAGGCGCTTCATCATCAACGACCAGAACAAGGCCATGAAACTCATGCTGTTTTACAGTGTGAAGCGGTGTTTTTATCTCATCTTCGGCATAGCGCCCCAGGCTGGGAAATAACACCCTGATAACAGAACCCTCACCCACTGTTGAGTCAATATGAATGGCGCCATGATGGCCCCGTACAATACCCAGCATGGCACTCATGCCCAGCCCGCGACCGGCAAACTTGGTGGTGAAAAACGGGTCAAATATTTTTTCCATCGTAGCTGCATCCATGCCACAACCGGTATCCCGTATTTCAATATATACAAAACTGCCCGGCTCCGTGGTATCATAAAAACAATGATCCAAATAGTCCGCATCGACATCCATAACACCGGCACAGACGTCAATCTTGCCCCCCTGAAAACCAATCGCCTCGGATGCATTGATGACCAGATTCATAATCACCTGTTGTAACTGCGCCACATCGGCTTCCAGTAAGGGTAACTGTTCTGGCATCTGATAACTGATTGTTACATTCTTCTCAATCGAGACCTCCAGTAATTCAGTCATTCCCCTTAACAAACGCGATACATCAATCGCTTCAATGACAAAGTGACCTTTGCCGGAATAGGCTAACATCTGTTTGCATAATGCTGCCGCATTTTCACTCGACTGAATCACTTTTTCCAAATGCCTGCTTACTGCAACCGGATCTTTGCCTGCCTTGCCAACAGCCATGCCAGCATGGCCCAGAATTACGGCAAGCAGATTGTTGAAATCATGTGCAATGCCTCCTGCCAGTACGCCGAGCGATTCCAGCCGCTGGGTATGCTCAAGCTGACGTTGCATTTTTTCTTTCGCCTGTTCGGCCCGCTTATGCTCTGTCACATCCAGAAATACCGACATAACCGCCAACTCGCCTTCATATTGAATGGGCATGGCGCTGATTTCGACATCATGCGACTCACCCTGCGGGTTGATTTGACGTACCGGGACGCGGTGAAATACGGCGCCGTCCTGAATAACCTGTTGAACCCGCTGCCCGACATCAGTCTGATCATCCGGATGAATATATCGCATAAGCGGTTGGCCCTTAAGGTCATCCAGACATGAAATTTGCAACAGTTTCAACACATAGGCATTGGCAAAGAGTACACGACCATGACGATGTACGAGAATGCCAAAATCAGCAATTTCAATCAGATTGCGCAAGTTGCGTTCGCTATCCGCCAATTGCGCCAGCCCCCGCTGCAACCTGTTGCGCAGGATGACAATCACCAGCGCAAAGATCAGCAATACAAGCAGCAGCAGGGCCAGCACAGATTTCCATAGATGATTCCTGATAACATCGAGCAGGCCGGGTTGTGGCTGGTATATAAATTCCGAAACCGGATAATCAGCCGGCATAAAACCCTGTTCAGCATATACCTTGGCAATATGCTGCCAGCGATAGCGGTTCATATAACCAATATTAACCACATCGGATAACATCAACTTGGCAGTCTCGCGCGCCTCAAAGTGCAACTGCTGACGTGACAGGTGTTGGCTATTGTATTTCAGGTAAATAAGATCAATCGCTTCATCCACATGCGCCAGTGCATCAACCCAGCCCCGTTCTGTTGCTTTCATAAAAGCATCGACCTGCTCAGGGTGATCCCTCGTCTGCTGTTCTGATGTGATCAGAATATCGCCATAATAATCAATGCCATAGTCATTGGGGTGGAATATACGGTAGGGGATTCCTTGCAAATCCAGCTGATTGGGCTGATCCGTGGTATAAACACTGAAGGCATCGGTATTGCCCCGAATTAAATCCTGAATGTCAAAGCTGTTATCCTGAAGTGTAAAATCAGCCACTGAAAGATCAGCCGCCGATTTGAGGAAGGCAAGAATATCAGCGCTCTGATAGCCCTTTTGCAACATGATTCTTTTGCCGCGCAAATCAGCCACGCTATTAATGCCTGAGCTTTTTAATACCATCAAAGCCAGAGGTGAATGTTGAAAAATCGCTCCGATCGCCATGATCGGTTTGCCCTTGGCGCGCGCCAGCAAAGCACCTGAATCTGTGACTGCATATGCATTGCTGTGATCCAGGGTAAATTGAATGGCATCCTGGCCGGAGCCGCCCTCAATGAGCGTCACATCCAGGCCTGCGTCACTGTAATACCCCTTTTCCAGCGCCATATAATAACCGGCGAACTGAAATTGGTGTTTCCATTTCAGTAGCAGTGACAGTTTATCCTGTTTGGCATGAACAACACATGGACTCAAACAAAGGCACAGGCAAACAGCAATGTACTTAAAAACTGACAGGCGCAATATAATTATCTCTTGAGCATAATTTTTCAGATTCTACAGTTATATCAAACCAGGTTATATCTCCTGTGCATTGCAGTGACCTCTGTAATTCCGAGGATATCGTATATGATGATTTATATCTACAGGTGATACGTTGGTGAATTTAGGAATAACAGTGTCCGGCGTCAATTACTTTGTCCGGTCGCCTTACTCTATTGTTGATTTACCCGTGATTTATGAACCGACAGGCTTTAGGCTGGCATCATGTTAGCCAGATTATCCAGTGCCTCTCTGCGTGGTCTTGATGCGGAAGCGGTTGATGTTGAAGTCGATTTGTCGCGCGGGTTACCGTGTTGGACGCTGGTGGGTTTGGGTGAGGCAGCAGTGCGAGAGGCGCGGGATCGGGTGCGTGCGGCGGTGGTAAATTCCGGTTTCGAGTTTCCGCTGCGCCGTATTACTGTAAATCTGGCTCCGGCGGATAAACGCAAGGATGGTTCGCATTTCGACCTGCCCATTGCCATTGGCCTGCTCATGGCATCCGGCCAGATCGATGTGAAAAAAAACAGTGACAAACAGCTGCGCTTATCGGCTGATGAGAACACCGACATCAAGGCTAAGCTGCCATTTCTGATTGGCGAACTGGCGCTCGATGGCCGTTTGAACCCCGTCAATGGCGTGCTGCCGCTGGTGCTGTTTGCACGCTCGCATGGGTTTGAGGACATTATCGTGCCCACAGCCAATGCCGCCGAGGCCGCAGCAGTTCAGGAACTGAATGTATTCCCGGCAGAACATCTGCTGGCCGTGGCCCGGCATCTGAGCGGCAGCCAGCGGCTGGATGCGGCAGCAACAACCGACTTGACCGATAGCATGGCCGAAAACAGCCTGGATATGGCCGATATCCGTGGCCAGCAACAGGCTCGCCGCGTGCTGGAAATTGCCGCCAGTGGCGCGCACCATTTACTGATGACCGGTAGCCCCGGCGTGGGTAAAAGCATGCTGGCGCAGCGATTGCCGGGCATTATGCCGCCCCTGAGCATGGAGCAGGCGCTGGAAGTAACGCGTATTTACAGTATTTCCGGCGATCATTCGCGCCCGGCCATGAGCCTGCAAGTACCGATCCGGCAACCGCATCATTCCGCCTCCGATGTCGCCATTATCGGCGGCGGC
>CAZXAI010000158.1:0-3867 GCA_964638265.1 uncultured Zetaproteobacteria bacterium | reverse complement strand
AAACAAACTATGCGCGTTAACCCGAAACCGGCAAGCATATTAACATCAAGCACCGTAAACTTAATATATTTTATCAATAAACCGGGGCAAAACACCACAGCAATTGAGGAATTGGCTTGCTGATACGGATGATTTCAGCTACGGTTCACCCGTTGGGGTTTCATATAACAGGGAGCACTCTATGTACAAATTAAGGTTTGTCTTGCTTGCATTCATGCTGATGGCTTCATCGTGCAGCACTGTGGACGCCATCTTCGGCCCGTCCGATCCGGATGCAACGGCAGTTTCGGGCAAGCGTCAACTGACTCAGGAAAACAAGCAGCTGGAAGCCGAGATTGCTGATTTGCGCCATTCGCTGAAACAGTTAAATCAGGATATTGCCGATCAAAAGGCTCGGAAACTGGCTCAGCTGCAAGCCGAAGAAGCAACCCGCCAACAAGCAGCCCAGGCAGTAGCGAAAGACAGATTATGGGTAACCGTATCATTTCGCTCCGGCTACATGGAACTGACCCGCCAGTCGCGCCATGCCTTGCAACGTCTGGCTGATAAATTCCTGTCCAAACCGCGCACGCAACAGATTGAAGTGCGCGGCTATACCGATGATGAACCCATCGGCGGCTATCCGGGTCATCATCACAAATCGCGCCACCCCTACAAGACCAACCTGGCTTTGAGTCAGGCGCGTGCGCAAAATGTTGCAGATGCCCTGGTCGCGGCCGGCATTGCTCAGGACATCGTCCGGGCCGAAGGCTTTGGTGCAACCAACTTTGTCGCCGACAACAAGACCGATGCCGGACGTCAGAGAAACCGCAGGGCAGAGATTCACCTGATCAACAAGTAACGCCCCCCAATTTCGAACATAGCCCGGCTCTCCCCCGGGCTATTTTTTTAGCATGGACAGACAACGCAGCTACTTGCAATACCGCGAACGGAGGAACACACATGCCAGATCATTCATTGCATGCAAACAGTGAACGCCCATTCCCCATGCTGATCGCCGTTACGGCGCTCATTCTGGCCATCACGTCCGGCGTGGTGAACTACCGGCAAAACAATTTGACCAACCTCGAAAGCAGCCTGCGAGATACGCGCGACCAGCTGCAACTGGCCAAAAATGATATTACCGATATCCAGGTGAAAACGATCAAACAACTGGTCGATGCTGAGTTCGCCGTTAAAAACCAGCAGCAGGTCAAAGACGAAAACAGCCGGCTCCGCGCCGCCCTGGCCGATGCCAACGCCCGGCTGACTGAACTGGAAGACCAGATCAAACGCATGGATCATAAGCTCGTCAGCGCCAAAGCCTCATTGAAAGCAGCCGGCAAAACACATGCGTCAAGCAAAACGAACACCAACATAAAAGCGAAACAACCGACCCGCCCCGCCCTGTCCGCCTTAATCGCAATGACCGACCTGGATATCTTCACGCAAAAAATCGACCCGTCATTGCAGCAGCATATCGGCGATGCCATTGGCAGGAGCGGATTTAAGCCCAAATTCCCGCCACGCCCGGCCAGCATGGGTCTGTCCCATACGACCACTGTGTTTTATTATGATGCCGGCCATAAAGCCGTGGCCGAGAAGCTGGTCACATCACTGGCTTCAATCACCGGGAAACCGGTCATATTGCGCCAGGGCGCCAGCCCCTACCCGGACAACAAGATTATCGTACACCTGATTGGCAGCTAGCCTGTCGGGCTGATGGAAAGCTACAGCAGGTCGAGTAACTGATTGCGTATGGCGATGGTCGCTTCAGATTTGTTCAGGGTATAGAAATGCAACCCGGGTACGCCGGCCTGCAATAATTCACGGCACTGCTGCACAGCCAGTTCAATACCCAGCGCCTGAACTGCGGCCAGATTATCTTTGAGCGGTTCCATCCGGGCGTGCAGCCAATCCGGAATACCCGCGCCGCACATGGCTGAGAAACGCACAATCTGTTCGAAATTGCTGATCGGCATGATGCCGGGAATGATGGGCAGCGTAATATCGGCGGCGCGGCAATCATCACGAAAACGGAAAAATGTATCGTTATCGAAAAAATACTGGGTCACTGCCGCATCTGCACCATTATCCTGCTTGATTTTCAGGTAACGGATATCATCGGCCACGCCGCCCTTTGATTCGGGGTGACCCTCCGGATAGGTGGCGCAGGCAATGGAAAAATCGCCCTGCTCTCTCAGGAATGCAATCAGATCGGTAGCATGGGAAAACCCGCCGGCTACCGCCTCAAAGTGATCCATACCGGCTGGCGCATCGCCGCGCAGGGCCAGAATATTTTCTATGCCGGCAGCCCGATAATCGGCCAGCAGCTCGGCCAGCTGTTCGCGGCTAGAGCCCACGCAGGTCAAATGCGCTACCGGCGATAAGCCGGTTTCATCCTTGATACGGGTAACGATGCCCTTGGTGCGCTCCTGGGTGGTACCGCCGGCGCCATAGGTAACGGAAATATAGGCTGGATTGATACTGCGCAATTCATTCAGACAGTGCCATAAATTCTCTTCGCCCTTGTCGGTTTTGGGAGGAAAGAACTCACAGGAAATCAGCGGCTTGTCGGCACTCGATAGAATTTCAGATAATTTCATCGTTATAACCTCGGCACCGTCACGCCGGTTTGCCCCTGATATTTGCCGGCCTTGTCTTTATAGGAAGTTTCGCATTCTTCATCGGATTCCAGAAACAGGAACTGGGCCACGCCTTCACCGGCATAAATTTTGGCGGGCAACGGCGTGGTATTGGAGAATTCCAGCGTCACATGACCTTCCCATTCCGGCTCCAGCGGCGTGACATTGACGATAATACCGCAACGCGCATAGGTCGATTTGCCGAGACAGATCGTCAGCACCGAACGCGGAATGCGCATATATTCCATGGTTCTGGCCAGCGCAAACGAATTGGGCGGAATAATGCACACGTCCGCCTTGATATCGACAAAGGAGGACGGGCAAAAATCTTTCGGATCGACAATGGCGGAATTGATATTGGTGAATATCTTGAACTCGTCCGAGCAGCGCACATCATAACCATAGGAAGACAGGCCATACGAAACGATACCGGTGCCATCGTCCCGCTGTTTCACCTGACCATCGACAAACGGCTCAATCATACGCTGTTCATTGGCCATCTTTCGAATCCACTTATCCGACTTAATGGACATATTCCCCCCTTCGCAGCTTACAAAGATTCCGCAGCATAACGGTGAAGTCCGCAAATGCAATTTCATGACAGTCCGATGACAGCCTGACGAACCGCAGATACGGTTTATTTTTTGGTTTTATCCGCGTGCATCCGCGTTCATCTGCGGCTCCATCGGTCTGAAATTCGCAACAGAGCACTAAAATCGCTACACTGCCCGCACTTTGAGTGAAAAAGGCAGGGATAAGATGGCGCAGACATTATTCGACAAGGTATGGCAACAGCATGTCGTCCAGCAAAATGACGATGGTTCGACGCTGCTGTATATCGACCGCCAGCTGGTGCATGAAGTCACCAGTCCGCAGGCGTTTGAAGGCTTGCGACTGGCCGGGCGCAAGCCGTGGCGGGTGAGCGCATCGGTCGCCACGCCCGACCATAATGTACCCACGACCAACCGGGATGCCGGCATCACCGATCCGGTATCCCGTACCCAGGTCGAAGCGCTGGATAATAATTGCGCCGAGTTTGGTATTACAGAATTCGGCCTCGGCGATATTCGTCAGGGCGTGGTGCATGTGATGGGGCCGGAACAGGGCCTGATTTTGCCGGGCATGACGGTGGTATGCGGCGACTCACATACCTCCACCCATGGTGCCTTCGGCGCCATTGCCATGGGCATCGGCACATCGGAAGTGGAGCATGTGCTGGCCACCCAGTGCCTGATCCAGAAAA
>CAZXAI010000157.1:0-3896 GCA_964638265.1 uncultured Zetaproteobacteria bacterium | reverse complement strand
CTGGCAAAGCCGGTCAGCATGATGGACTCGCACATCGGTTGCGCTTCTGCCAGGTAGCGTAATACGCACAGCCCCGAATCGCCGGTTCCCAGATTCAGGTCAATCAGCGCATGGGTGAACTGCACCTGCTCAATCAGGCTCATGGCTTCTTCCGCCGAATGGGCCGGGATGCTCTCGATGCCCCGGCGCTGCAAGCTCTGCGCCAACACATGGCAAAATGAGGCATCATCATCCACCAGTAACATAATGTCTTTCATTGACCTGTCTCCTCATCATGCATGCCAGCTGGCCATTGCAGGATCACCTGCGCACCGCCCTGTGGCTGATTGGTGAAATGAACCCCGCCCTGCATCTGCTCCATCACAAAACGCACCAAATACAGCCCCAGACCTTTGCCATGCGCCTTGGTTGTGACGGCTTCATTACCCAGCCGGCCCAGCAAAGGAGCGATAAAACCGGTTCCGTTATCAGATACCGTAACAGCAGCGCGGCCCTGGTGCTGTGACAACTCAATCTGCACCTGCGTTGCTCCTGCATCAGCAGCATTATCCAATAAAATAAACACGGCCTGCTCCAGCATCGGGTCGGCCATCATGCCTGTTGCCGTGTGATGTTGCAGATCAACCTGAATGCCGGGATGCAAATTGCGCCACTGCGCGACGGCATGGTCGATCATCTCCATGGTTTCAATGTGTTGAATCGAATCGTCGCTCAAGGTTCTGGCGCGCTGGCTTAAGCGGCTCAATACATTCCGACAATGCAATAACTGCTGTTGCATCATGTCCACATGCTGGCGATGCTCTGGTTCGAGACCGGATGCAGCGAGTTCATCGGCCAGCAAAAGCAAGGTATTGAGCGGCGTGCCCAGCTCATGCGCATCGGAGGCCGCCTGCGCCCCCAGCGCCAGGATGGCATGCTCGCGAATACTGCGCTGCTGCCAGTCGGCCAGTTGGCGCTCCCGTTCCCGGCGCTGCTCACTCATGCGAACAATCACGCTGATCAGCAGAATAATACTCAATACAAAGGTCAGCCACATGCCCAGCAGGTGCAGCTTGAACTCGTGGGAAATCATGCTCTGCTCATGCATGCTGAACAGCGGCAGATAGAAACGCATCAGCAACGTGTAGGCCAGAATGGTGATGCCAGCAATGATCCAGGCATAACGGCGCGATAAGGTCAGGCCAGCCACCAGCACAGGCAGCAGATACAGGGAGATCAACGGGTTGGTATAGCCGCCTGTGTAAAAAAGCAGCGCCGACAGCAAGGTAATATCCAGGCCGATTTGAAGCAACATCTGCTTATCGCCAATACGGTGTTTATGCAGCAACGCCCATGCTGGCTGCACACTGAACAGCAGCGCCAGCAAAAACAGCAGTCCCAATACCGGCTGATCCAGATGTTGCGTGGTTGAGGCCAATGTATAACCAATCAACCAAGCAAATGACGCCAGCGTGACGCCGCGCAATATCAGCAGGCGGGCCAGATAGCGGGTGAAGTCCATATGCTCATCATGCATGTGCGCAAGCTAGCACAGCGCAACGCCCGCGCAGTGCGACAAAATGTCGCGTGACAATCGGTCGCGCGGCAATCGGTCACATTTACACGCATTGCCCGCTGCCCATCCTTTCGCACCAAAAGAAAGGGGGGATAATCAGTTGAAAAAGACAAGGCATGCCGTGCTGGCCATGGTGGGAATACTACTATCTGCACAGGCCGTATTGGCAGAGGATATGGGCTTGATCCATGTGGACTCGACCACCATTGATGATCGTTTTGAGGCCAAGCGTGGCGAACCATCCAATATATCGGTCATCAGCGGTGATAAAGTTGAACGGGCGCACAGTGAAAATATCAAACAGATTCTGGATGGTATTCCGGGCATTACCACGGAGTTGCAGAGCGGGGATTCTCTGAAGATTCATATTCGGGGCGTGGAAAATCAGCGCTTTATGGGCGAGAAGCCCGGTGTCGCCGTAGTGATCGATGGCGTACCTGTGTTTGAACGCACCGGGCGCGTAAATATCAATATGGACGACATTGAGTCTATCAAGGTGATCAAGGGCGGCGCATCTTATCTCTTTGGCGATGATGCGCTGGCGGGTGCGGTGATTATCACCACCAAGCGTGGCGCAAAAATGGCCGGTGGTAAAATCTCAGCCGAGGGTGGCAGTTTTGCTTATAAACGGGGTGTGGCGCGCGCCGGTTTTGCCAATGACAAGATGTCGGGCCATGTGCAAGCCTCACGGCGCGACTCAAACAGCTATTACTTTCAGGGCGATTATAAAGCTGATTATCTCAACGGAAAGTTGCAGGGCTACCTGTCGGATAGCAGTGATCTGACCTTTGGCTGGGAGCTGGCCAAACGCAAGAAGGACAGTCATGGCACGGTTAGCGGGGTAACGCAGGCGGCCACTGACCCGACCAGCGTTCAGGGCCGCGATTTCGCCCGCAAGTTTGATGTGAATCTGGGCAAGTTTTACCTGACCTATGCCAATGATCTTTCCGACAGTAGCAACCTGATGCTCAATATCTACCAGTTTGGCGATCATACCAAATTCTGGTCATCACCTGTTCGCTACAGTGCAACGGGTGCAACGGTCACCGATGTGAATGCCTATGCCAACGATAATGATTACAAGCAGGTGCAGCGCGGCATCAAGGCGGAGTGGCGCAATGCCGGTGCATCGCTGGCCTGGATGGGCGGGCTGGATATAAGGGACAACAGCTTCAAGAATCATGTAAGCGTATTACGGGATCACAAATCCAGCCCGAGCCGTCGTAGTCGGGTGATCCGGGCGGGAACCATCACGGCTGACAATAAAACCAAAGAGCGGGTGTATGCTGTATATGGCGAAGCGAAATACAGGCTGTTTGCGCCGCTTACGCTGACAGTCAATGGGCGATATGACCGCATCAACCTGGATTACAACGATTACCTGCCGGGTGCGGCAGCGCCGAATTTGACTAAGGGCTTCAATGCCTACTCATGGCGCGGTGGCCTCACCTATGACCTTGGCAAGTCTGTCGCGCTCTATAGCAATATATCCACTGGCTTTCGTGCGCCGAGCATCCGCCAGTTGTTTGCCGGCACCATCAGTCCAACCGGCGGCACGGCTGCCAACCCCAACCTGAAGCCGGAGCGGGCAATCAATTATGAAATCGGCCTGCGCGGCAAGCTGGATATGATTGCTGGGCTGGACTGGGATATCGCCGCCTTCCAGATTAACCGCAAGGATTTTATTCTGGATGTGGCAGGGCAATACAACTTTGCCAGATCGGTTACCGGCCAATATCAGAATATCGGCGGCATGCGTAGCCGGGGTGTGGAAGTGGCGCTGAAAACCGATCAGCAGCGAGTGTTTTCAGCCAATGTGGCGTACACCTATCTGGATGCCAAGTTCACGCGTTATGATCATTTCGGTCTCGTATTGGGTAACCCGTTCAGCCCCCGCCCCGGCGCGCACCGCGTTGTGAACTTCAACAACACAGGCAAGCAGATACCGCGCACGCCGCACCATAAACTGTTTCTGGCCGCCAATGTCCGGCCACTGGACGGATTGGTGCTGACCACGGAGATGAATGCGCAATCATCCTATTTCGCCGATGAAATCAACCGGGTGAAGATTGGCGGACATACCGAATTCAACCTGCTTGCCAACTATGACTTTTCCATGGGCGCGAAACATGCCGTGAATATCTCGCTGTTCGGGCGCGTGGATAACCTGTTTGACCGCACTTATTACAACACCGCGCGTGGATTTAAGGATAGCAACGGCGATTTTGTTTATAACGCTGAAGATATATCCATTGTGGTTAACCCGGGGCGGCGCTTTACCGCTGGCATCACTGCAACATTTTAAACATCAACCAAGGAGATCATCATGAAAAAACGAATA
>CAZXAI010000156.1:0-4020 GCA_964638265.1 uncultured Zetaproteobacteria bacterium | reverse complement strand
AACAGGGGTGAGCATGGCAGATTACGATGTGTTTAACGGCGATGCGGATGGTATTTGTGCGCTACACCAGCTCAGGCTGGCGCGCCCGCGCGAGGCCGAACTGGTGACCGGGGTGAAGCGGGATATTGCACTGTTAAAACGGGTGCATGCCGAAGCCGGTGATTCGGTCACGGTGCTGGATGTTTCGCTGGATAAGAATCGGGATGCGCTGGCTGGCCTGCTGGATCAGGGTGTCAGGGTGCAATACTTCGATCACCATTTCGCCGGAGATATTCCGCTATCGGATAATCTGAAGGCGCATATCGACACCGCTGCCGATACCTGCACCAGTCTGCTGGTCAATGACTATCTGGGCGGCGTTTATCTGCTCTGGGCTGTGACCGCAGCGTTTGGGGATAACCTGTTCGATGCGGCGCGCACAGCGGCGGCACCATTACATCTGTCTGATGCCCAGATGCAGCAACTGGAACTACTGGGCACGCTGATCAATTATAACGCTTACGGCGTCACGCTGGACGATCTTTATTTTGCCCCGGATACCTTATATCGCGAGATCAGCGGTTATGAAAATCCGTTTGAGTTTATCGCTGTGTCACCGGCATTCAAAAAACTGGCCGAGGGCTATGCCGCCGATATGGCGCGGGCCAGAGAACTGCCTGTCGAGCTTGAGACAGATGAGGTACACGTGATCATATTGCCGGATGCGGCCTGGACGCGGCGGGTATCCGGCGTGTTCGGTAATGAACTGGCGCGCAGTGCGCCGAATCGGGCTCATGCGCTGATGACAGCGCTGCCGAATGGCAACTACCGCATCAGCGTGCGCGCACCGCTGCATCATAAAACCGGTGCGGACACATTATGCATGCAGTTCCCCGGTGGCGGCGGGCGCAAGGCTGCCGCCGGCATCAATGAACTGCCTGCCGGCATGGTGGATACTTTTGTCGATGCATTCAGGCTGCAATATGGCTGATGTGCTGGCCGGTATCCATCCGGTAAAACATGCACTCGATACGGGTACGGCGATTGAGGAGTTATTGATCGAGAAGGGCAAGCGCCATCCGCGCATCAATGAGTTGATCCATCTGGCCAGGAAAAACGGCATCCGTTTTTCCTTTGTGCCCAAACAGGCATTGGCTCGCCTGGCCGAAGGTGTGCCGCATCAGGGTGTGGTGGCGAAACTGGCTGTGGCAGGCGCGGCGCAACAGCCATCCTTTCAGCAGTGGCTCGACAGGCTGGATATGGGGCAAGACCCGCTGGTGTTATTGCTCGATCAGGTTACTGATCCGCATAATCTGGGTGCGTGCATCCGTACGGCGGAGGCGGCTGGCTGTGCGGCCGTGATTGTGCCCAAGGATCATGCCGCCGATCTGGCTTCGCCGGTGGTGGCGAAATCCGCCTGTGGCGCACTGGCGCGATTGCCGGTGCTGAAAGTGACGAATCTGACACGCAGTATAGAAAAATTACAGGCGCAGGGGTTTTGGACGGTCGGGCTGGCGGGTGAAGCGGATGTGTCGATTTATGATGCGGAATTATCCGGGCCGACGGCAGTGGTGATGGGCTCGGAAGGAGCCGGCATGCGCCGGCTGGTGCGGGAATCGTGCGATCTGCTGATTCATATTCCCATGCCGGGCGCGGTGGAATCGTTGAATGTATCCGTGGCAACCGGCGTTGCCCTGTTTGAGATAAACAGGCAACGGAGCCGTTCGGGTGATTGAGTCAGGCGGCGATGTTTTCGGAAAGATCCGCTTTGGAAACGCGCACGAATTTCTGGCCGCAATACTGGCATTGGCCGCTGCCGTTTTTCAGACTGATATAGACCAGCGGGTGTTGTCCATTGTCAGAGCATGAAACAATTTCTTCGCTTGCCTTGATGATGTCGTTGCGCATATTCATCCTCCGTGGATGCTGATAACCCCGTAAAAAAGCGTGCGAATGTTGCCGCTGCACGCATGAATGTCAAGTTTATGGCGGCGTATTTTCCTTGGGAGAGCAAAATGAATGGAACAGACAGGGTGTTGATTGAAGGGCTGGAAGTGCGCACGGTGATCGGTATTTACGACTGGGAACGCGAAATACGGCAGACGGTGCGCCTGGATCTGGAAATGGCCTGGGATATCCGCCAGGCGGCGCAAACCGACAGCATCGATGATACGCTGGATTACAAGGCGGTATCGAAGCGGCTGATTGCCTTTGTAGAGGCATCCAGTTTCGGCCTGATAGAAACCCTGGCCGAACACTGCGCCAATATCGTGCTGGCCGAGTTTTCCGTGCCCTGGCTGCGTTTGAAAATGTCCAAGCCGGGCGCGGTACGCGGCAGTGAGAATGTGGCTGTATTAATTGAAAGGCAAGCAGTTGAAGGGGGCGGCAATGGCTGAAGTGCTGGTCGGCATGGGCTCCAATATCGATCCCGAACATAATTTATTACTGGCGGCAGCGGCACTCAGAGCCGCATTCGGGGACGTTGTATTTTCATCGGTCTATCGTTCTGCTGCGGTGGGCATGGATGGCGATGATTTTCTCAATGCCTGCTGTTTGTTCGATTCGGGGCTGGGGCAACAGGCCGTGCGCCGGCGCATGAAGGCGCTGGAAGATGCGCAGGGGCGTGATCGTTCCAGGGGATCATGGAAACCGCGCACGATTGATCTGGATGTGCTGATGATTGATGGCGCGGTGGTGGATGATGCGTTATATCAGTATGGTCATGCCTATGTGCCGGCTATCGAGCTGCTGGCGCTTGATGAGCCCAGCTTTGAAGCGCAGGCATTAACCCCGGTGGCGTTGCGGTTGTAGGTTTAACGCGCATGGATTTTTTCCACCCCGTGGTATGAAACAGTACCACGGCGTAGAAAATATCATGCAGGCGCGTTATTTGTTTCATGTTAGGGGGCGGGCGCGCCTGGCTTATATCTGCCTCACCACATGCATCGGGATGAATAATCGCGGCAATGCGTGATCTGACAGATAAAGTGGTTTCAAATCCGGGTAGCGTCTATAAAAGCCCATGGCGCGGTCATTTAGAACATCAACAACGACGGCAATAGCAGCAATCTGACCTTGCTGGCTCAGTTGGGTGCAGCGGCGCAGGGCATTGATGAATGTTGCATCGCCCAACCCCTGACCCTGACAGCGCATATCGACAGCCAGTTGAGCCAACACAAACACCGGCAATGGGTAACGGGGCAGATGTTTGGCGGACTCGGGAGGCAGGCTTTCGTGCCGGATATGTGCGATGTTGAGGGTATACCAGGCACAAATCTGCTTCTTTTCGCCCTTTGGCGTGCCGGCGGCAGGCACTACCCATGTATAATTTACACCGACATCCATGCCTTGTCTGGCATAGCGATGGAAAAATGTATTCAGGGCATCTTCACCGCAATCAAAGGATGCTCTGTCGTGTAATGATTTATGTAGCGGGACAAATCGATGCAGTGGCTTCAAGCAAAGCCCTTGGCATCATGATCGGCGGCGGCTTGTCTCAGGGCGCTGCCTGGCGCTGCGTCTTGTTCGCAGGCGGCCATAAAATCATCAAAGGATCGACGGGACAGGGTGATATGCTCTTTTTCATCAAGCACTGCCGCTGTTTTATCGCGAATCGCCTGCACCACAAATTCGGTCAAACTGCGCGCGCCAATGAGTGTGGCGGCACGTTCTGCATCGTGCTTTAATGATCGCTGAAGTCGCATATCCAGGCGGGCTGTAGCAGACATGATGATTCTCCTTTGTTGAGCCGAGGGGTGAAATATTAGCAGTCACGCTTGTGTACTGCAATATTCCGTACTTCGCTGGAGCATGACAGTGTCTGATATTCCGGGAAGACCACACAAAACTGGCCATCTTGGATGGCAGGGAAATCGCCCCTATAACAATCCAAACGGAATATTGGTGGTGATTCATCATTTTGCTTATGCCAGCTATTCGGCGTGATGATCAGGCGGTGACGTTTTTTTTGGAAATACATTCTTGTTTTTCAGGCAGTAACCCCAGCCGCTTTGCGCTTGTAAAACAGCCGGATAACTTTAC
>CAZXAI010000155.1:0-4102 GCA_964638265.1 uncultured Zetaproteobacteria bacterium | reverse complement strand
GTGCAGGATGATAAACTGTTGATCCGCCAGTCCGAGCCTCGATAACAGCGATGCGTCTGTTTGCAGCGCTGTTTGCCGGATATCAATGCGGGGCGGGGTATACGCCAGTGCAGATTCAGGCATATCCATCGTGCCATCGCTGAATGGCGCGGCTGCCACGCGGCGATATTGTTGCACCACATGTTGTTCATCGGGATGAAAACGCACCGGCTGTACCAAAAAACGGCTGGCTTTTTCGCGTAAATAGTCTTGATCGATGCCGAATACCGGATGTCCTGCACCGCGCGCCAGCACGGCTGATTTGAGCAGCCCCTGCAAATCAATGATGGCATCAAAGCCGATGGCTCTGAGTTTCCGCAGCGTTTGCCAGAATGAAGTCACCGGCTGATCGCCCCGCAATGCAACCGTATGCACCTGTACCCGGGTTGGAAATACCTCGGTAACAAAAGCGTAACGGGCATCTACCAGCCAGTGCACTGCTTCGACTTCAGGGCGGGCCAGCACATCGTTCAGGGCGGGCAGGGCATGAATGATATCGCCAAAGGCGGAGAGTTTCACAATCAGGATTCTCATGCCTGGGCGGGCTCCAGCATGGACAGACAGGCAGCGAGCAGGGCGGACGGGGGGATATTGGCCATGCATGGATGCCCTGTTACCGTACATTCCCGTTGCAAACAGGGACTGCAATCGGCCGGTTCATACAGCACCCGCACATGCGGGCCGCTGGGTGCAGTACGCTGCGGATCGGTGGCGCCAAATGGGGTGACCGTCGGGATGGCCAGCCCCGCTGCCACATGCATCAGTCCGGAATCATTGCATAACATCAGGCGGGCGCCGGCAATCAGTTGCAGAGCCTCAGCCAGACTGGTCGTGCCGGCTGCATTCCAGTGCGGCGTCGCGATGTGCTCCAGAATAAGCTGTCCGCTATCATGGTCTGCCGGCATGCCCAGAATCACAGGTTGCCAGCCTGATTCAGCCAGTTGTCGCACCACTGTGTTAAAAGCCCTGGCCGGATAGCATTTGGCAGCGCCGAACTGCGCCCCGGGCGCAATGCATACAACCCGCTCTGGATCCAGTCCGTGCTGTCGCATGCGCTTATGTGCATCGCTAATTGCTCCTTCAGGCGCAGATAGCGCAACTGTCGTACGGGAAATATCCATGTGAAGCTGGCGGGCAATATCCAGATAAAAGTCACGGTGATGTTCATGTTTCAGGTTTATTCGATGAGGTAATGGCCTGCTTAATAACAGTTTTCTCCACTGCCCCTGATAGCCGGTCAGCCGTCTGACCCCGGCCCGCCGACATTGCAGGGCAGAGCGAAAGCTGTTGGGGAACAGAAATGCCGCATCGGCCTGGGGAATACGTTGCTGAAATGCCGCAGCGGGTAAATCCAGATAGGGCAGCAGTTCTGCCAGCCATGCCCGACCACATAAGGAGATATATTCAGTGCCGCAGTGGCGGACATAGTGATCACAGATCGCACGCATGGCCGGTTGCGCCATAATGGCATCGCCAATCCAGTTGGGCGGCATCAATAACAGATGTGGAACCGCTTTCATGTCTCAGTCTGTGTCGTGCTATCCAGTGGCGTACAGACAAATACGAGTCGCTGCCGCTTGCAAAAGGGCAGTCGGATCGCATGCGCTTTTTGAACGATTTCTTCTGTGATGTGAAAATGGCGTTGCAGGGTATGCCGAATGCCTTTGCGGGTATAATAATAGGGGCGGGTTTTATTGCACAGGCGGGGAAACATGCAGATAGCCAGGTAATGCAATCGCGCTTCGAGTTGACCGTGTGTGCGAATGGACAGGATTAATCGGCCACCCGGCTTCAACAAACGTTCGATTTCATTCATCACCAATTCCGGGTTTAAGGTGTGGGAAATCATATTCAGGCATACGATCAAATCATAGCTGTCGGCCGGTTTGGGAATGCTCTCGGCCGCAGCGGTGAGGTATTCGCCTTCTTCAGGCAGTTTGCCGGGAAACATACGCCGGAAATCATCCGCCATCGGATCGAGATAGGTTTTACATTGCTGGGGCAGGGCCTGGATCAGGCAAATCGGGCCGCAACCGATTTCCAGCACGGCGGCATGCTCAGGGTATTCTCTGGCATAGCGTTGCAGGATGGGCAGCAGCGAGCGTTCGAGTTGGGCTCGCTCTGCAGCCAGATTCTTTTTACCCCATGCCTGCAATGACAGTTTCTGGGATGACTGCCAGCGAATGCTGTCGATGGGTTTATGCTTGCTCATGTTCGAACCTGCTTATTCCGATTTTGCTCTGCCTGTTCTGTTTCATCCAGATATAACCAGCGCCGGTGAATCCACAACCACAGTTCCGGACGCTGATGAATCGCAGGCGCAAAGCTGTCACAAATTATCCGCATGGTTTCCACTTCGTCGGTGATATGTTCATCAATCGCAACAGGCCAGAACTCCAACTGGAAATTAAAGCCTCTGCCAATACGGTGCAGGGCGACGCCAACTACCGGGGTATGGTATTTATTGGTGAAAATGGCCGGCATGGTGGTTGTTCGGCCTTCATGACCCAGAAACGGCACCGGCGTGCCGTTGGACAAATGCTGATCCACCATGACGGCGATACAATGATTGTTTTTCAGCGCTCTGGGCATCCAGCGCAGGCCGATATCCCGAGGTTGCATAATGGTGCCGAAGCGCTCGCGGGCCTGCAATACAAACTGATCCAGTGCAGGCTGACGTACCGGGCGATAAATAATATCTGTTGTATGCCCGAGCATGGAAAAAGACAGTGCCCCCAACTCCCAGTTGCTGTGATGGCAGGCGGCCAGAATCACGCCCCTGTTCAGGGCTTTGGCCTGTTCCAGCGCCTCGATGTTTTTTATTTGCATGCGTGAGAGCAGAAATTCTTTGGAGCGCAGATAGACATGCGGTAATTCAAGGCTGGTGCGTCCGAGCTCGGCAAAGGATTCGCGGCTGATGCGGCGTTTCCATGCCTCGGGTTTATCCGGGTACACCCGGTTCAGATTGCGCATGGCAATCTGGCGGTGGCGTGCATCGAGAAAATAAACCACCCGCCCCAGACCAGCGCCCAGCGCGCCAGCCAGCCGTATCGGTATCAGGCGGATCAGATAACATATCAGTTGAACGAGTATGGCCATGATGGCGTGGCAGCTTAAACGGCCAGGGAGTTCGCCTCATCCATCAACATGACCGGAATATCATCGCGGATCGGGTATTCGAGTTGGCAGGCATCGCATACAAGGCCATCTTTATTGTCATTGTAATGAATCTCGCCCTTGCACTTCGGGCAAGCCAGGATTTCCATCAACGCTTTATCGATCATATCTAACTCCGGATGGTAAAATAATTTGACTTTAGAGCGTGCTAATCGAGCGAGACTAGCTTTATGCCTCATGGGGCTCAAACAAAAATGCGGCCCGCTTACGGGGCCGCATTGGGGTTGCTCGCTTTCTTTCTGTTGGTCAGTCGTCGCCAAGCATGCCGAACAGGGCCAGTACATGTTGAAATAACAGGAATACATCCAGGTACAGGGTGAGTGCAGCAGCGATATATTCATTGTTCGGATAATCGCGCAGGATGTTGGATGTGTCATACAGGATAAAGGCCGAAAACAGCAATACGCCCATGCCGGATATGCCCAGCGCCAGCAATGGCGATTCAAAGAAGAAGTAGTTGGACAGCCCCAGCACAATGATGGAAATCAACCCGACCCAGACAAAGCCCTTCAGAAAAGAGAAATCACGGCGTGAGATAAACGTGTAGGCGGTGAGTGAGACAAAGGCTACGGCGGTGGTGAAAAATGCCTGCGTAACCAGCGTACCGGATTTGGCTGCGACCATGCCGACCAGCGGCGAAATGGCCATGCCGGTAATAGCGCCAAACAGCAGCAGGGCGGCGAAATTCACGCCCGGAATATGGCGCACGCCCTGTACCAGGAAAATACCGCCAATCATAACAAACAGCATCATAAACGGGTGCTCCAGCGGAAAAGCCAGTCCGATCGACATATATGCACCAATACTGCCGGCGGCAATGCAGAGCGCGAGCATGCCATAGGTTTTACCCAGAAAGCTGATGCGATCATCGGCCAGTTGGGTGGAT
>CAZXAI010000154.1:0-4124 GCA_964638265.1 uncultured Zetaproteobacteria bacterium | reverse complement strand
TCGTTTTTCCCATCACCATCCAAACCGCAGGCGACTGGTTTCAACGCCCTTGCACCCATGCCCTGCCCGAAACATGAACGGACAGCCGCAGCAGTAACCCATGTTTTGCCAACGTCCGTATCTGTGGCTGTAATAAAAACATTAGACATTATACGTTATCAATCTCCACGCTTTCCATTATTAGCCTTCCAGTTGTCCTGCTAAAGCAACGTTAACATATTTACGACGGAGCCAGGATCCTGTCGGACTTATGAAAAATCTACTGCGCGACAGTGAGCGACTGCACATGCACCGCATCATCTCCTTAGTGGTAATCTTCATCGTTCAGAAACTCAACATATTCACCCGCAAAAATATCATAAACCGGAATGTAACCCTGCCGACCACACAACGCACCCCTTGAGGTTACACGCCATTCTCAACGCATAAACGAGCAAGCATAAACCCGGCTGCTACACCCCTCCTTGGTTAACATCCCCCTCTAGCCGAATCGGAATCATGCCATCGCCATGTTCATAGCCGGCTGCCTTATACCAGGCCTGAGCGTACAGCGCTTCGAAGGTGGCATAAATGCGGCCATCCTCGCCGCGATGCTTATCGGCATATTCCCGTTCCAGCCGGGCAATCAGGGCGCGGCCATACAAGCCTTTCTTGCGACCGCGAATGGCCGAGGCCGACGCCCCCAGGCCTTTGAGTTCGCGGATTAAACTGATGGTGTCGGGATAGGTCAGGGTAAACAAATCGGTATCGGTGACCGGCAACTCAATGGGCAGCTTCATCAGCGCATCGCCGAGGGACGTGACATCGGGGAACGGCAGTACATGGCCCGCCCCGCCGGATTCGATACCGGCCAGCGACTGGCGCAATTCGCCGAGCGTGCGCCGGCCAAAGGTGGAAAACAAGATCAAACCGCCCGGTGCCAAGACCCGGCGCATTTCCTGCAACATGGCCTGCGGATCGGGCAACCATTGCATGGTCAGATTGGAACAGACCAGATCAAACTGCTCCGGCTTGAACGGCAGCGCCGCCGCATCGCCGCAAACATGCCGGTTGCGCCCGTGCCATGGCAGGCGGCGGGCATGGCCTGCGCGCGTCGTCGCCACCATCGCCTCGGATAAATCCACCGCTACCACCTCGGCGCGCGTATATCTGCTGCGCAATAAACGGGTGAAATAGCCCGTGCCGCAGCCGATGTCGAGGATGCGTTTCGGCTCGATTTTGGTGAATGACAAGTGTGCCAGTAAGCGGTCGGCAATTTCGCGCTGCAATACGGCATGCTCATCGTAGCTTTCTGTCGCCAATGAAAAAGCGCGTTTGACATGACTGATTTTGATATGGGCGTCGTTCACAGTGTATTCCACCAATGCTTAAGGTATTTGTTAAATAATTCAGGCTGCGTCAAAAACGGCGCATGGCCGCAATCGGGAAACAGGTGCAACTGATGCTCCGGAATCAATTCGGCCATCCGCAGCGCGGCCTGGGCGGACACAATCGCATCCTGCTCACCATGCAATATCAGCGCCGGCACGGTCAGTTCGCCCAGCTTCCGCCGATTATCCAGACCGGCCAGCAAATCCAGCCCGCCACGCATGCCTGCCGGCGACGGCGGATGATTCCGGTTCACAGCCTGCTTTGCCAGCGCGTTATAATCGCCCCGGTTCAAATCGTCGCCATGCAGCATCAGGGCAAAAAAACGATTCAATGTCCGTGCCGAAGCACTGTTGACCGCCGCTTCAAAGCCGGCCAGCAAGCCTTCATCACAACCGGCTGCCCAGTCGTCTTTGTTGCGAAAACAGGGGGTGGCGGACACCAGCGCCAGTGCGCCGATACGCTCGGGCAATTGCCGAGCCAGCTCCAGCGCCAGCATACCGCCCAAAGACCAGCCGACCAGCACGCAGGGTTCATCGGGCAGTTGTTGAGCAATAATTTCCACCCAGTCATCCGCTGGCGCATCGTCTGCGCCGCCGTGGCCGGGCAGATTCAGAAACAGCGCACCGGGAAATGCATCGAACTGCTGAAACCACGCCTGCCGGGACTGCGCCCAGCCGTGTAGAAATACCAGCGGCTTCATGGCACTGGCCTCACCTGACAAGGCCAAAACCAAACAGGATTCACGTTCATTCGCGCTTCGCCTGTGCTGTGTTGCCATCAGCAGATAACAGACAAAGACAATCTGTCAGTTGGTCAATCTGTTCGGGGCTGTGGGCTGCGCTTACGGTAAAACGCAATCGAGCCGTACCCCCCGGCACGGTCGGCGGGCGAATGGCCGAGACAAAGAACCCCCTTTCGGCCAGCACCGCCGACATCGCCAGCGCGTCGGCATCAGCGCCAATAATGAGTGGTTGAATCGGCGTGTCGGCAGCCATGAATCCCAGCTCCGCTACGCCGGCTTTGAAACGGGCCAGATTGTCATGCAGCTGTTTGACCGGTTCACCGCATTGAATCAGGGCCAGGGCGGTTTCCGCCGCCGCAATCATGGCCACCGGCAGAGCAGTGGAATAAATCATGCTGCGCTGGCGCTGCCTTAAACCTTCAATCAGTTCAAACGTACCGAGAATAAACGCGCCGTAGGCACCGAAGGCCTTGCCGAACGTACCCACTTCAATCAGGCGGTCATGGCCGGCAATCGCATGAACCGCTGTCAATCCCCGGCCATCCTCGCCGAGCGTGCCGGTGCCATGCGCATCATCCATGATAAGCAATGCATCATGCCTTTCAGCCAAAGCGAGCAGCGCGCCGGCATCGGCGCAATCGCCATCCATGCTGAATACACCATCGGACACAATGATGCGTTTCTCCGCCGCATGTTTTTTCAATTGCTGTTCGAGTTGGTGGACATTCAAATGTGCATAGCGATGGCTTCCGGCACCGGACAAACGCGTTCCGTCCACCAGCGAGGCATGATTGAGTTTGTCGGCAAAGATATGCGTATGGCGGTCGGCCAGCGCCTGTAACAGACCGAGATTGGCCAGCATACCGGAGCCGACGATTAAACAGGCTTCAAACCCCTTCCAGTCGGCCAGTTTCTTTTCCAGGCGATGCAGCATCGGATCGTCGCCGGATACCAGACGGGATGCGCCGCTGCCGACAGCGTGCGCGCACGCCCCCTGCGCCGCCATGCACACGGCAGGGTGGGAGGACAGCCCCAGATAATCGTTGCTGGCGAAGTTCACCAGATCACGCCCGTTCACCTGAATCATCACGCCATCACGCTGTGACGCGAGAAAACGGCGACGACGATATGCCGGCATGTCTGCAAACCAGTTGCGCGTAGTACCCATGTCCGGCATGCTGGATGGCATGAACACGCTGTCAACCAAAGCGGGAAGCATGGTTAACCGGCTGGCCGGTCTGATCTTCCCGCCGGTCTGCCTGTTTTGCCATACGCCCTTGCCTGATAGCAACGGCTGTTGCGCCGCATGTCTGGCCGATATCGCCATCTGGCCGCATCATAGGTGCGGACGCTGTGGATGCGAATTACCGGCTGCGATGGCGCCCGGCCCGTGCGGCCACTGTCTGCATCAACCGCCGGCGCAGCAACAAACGCACAGTGTATACCGCTATCACGGGCCGGTGCGCGAAGCGATTTTGGGCTGGAAATTGCAGGGCCATGAAGCTGCCGTACGCTGGCTGATTGCACAGGCC
This sequence comes from uncultured Zetaproteobacteria bacterium, assembly GCA_964638265.1. Lineage (GTDB taxonomy): Bacteria > Pseudomonadota > Zetaproteobacteria > Mariprofundales > Mariprofundaceae > Mariprofundus. Next base: position 479 of record CAZXAI010000154.1, on the reverse strand, counting down.
ATGCCGGGCTTGCGTGCATGCCTGAACGAACGCTGCCTGCTGCTGCCGGTGCCGATGCCGATATCGCGCATGCGCAAATCCGGCCAGCATCATGCCGCCAACCTGTGCCGCTGGATCGCCGGGGGAGCAGGATGCCAGTGGGACTGGCAGTTGCTGCGCCGCATCGGCGAGCAAGCCAGACAATCGGCATTGAGCGGGCAGGCGCGACGCAACAATCTGCGTAAGGCATTTGCACTGGCTGACGACTATAGCTCGCGCTGGCAGGGTTTGGCCGGTCAGGTTGATGCCATCTGGATAGTCGATGATATCCTGACTACCGGTTCGACCCTGCATTATGCCGCCCGCGCCAGTGTAACGCTGGGCAAACCGGTCAAGGTACTGTCGCTGGCGCGCACATCACTGAAACGCTGATTTTTTCAGTGCGTTAACATGAAACAAATAACGCGGCTTGCATGGGGCTTTTGCACGCCATGCTATTG
>CAZXAI010000153.1:0-4131 GCA_964638265.1 uncultured Zetaproteobacteria bacterium | reverse complement strand
GTCGGGGTACGATCTGCCCTTGCTGTTGATTGATCGAATCGATTTTTTATGCGGCGGATATTTATCGGGGTTGATGTATGAGTCTGTGGGTGATTGCACTGGCGCCGTTGATTGGCATGTGTCTGGCCATATTCGGCGCCGGTGGCGGGATGCTAACCGTCCCTTTGCTGGCTCATGGCATGGGCATGCCGTTGAAAAGCGCCATTGCAGCCAGCTTGTGGATTGTCGTGGCAGTCAGCATGGTGGCCTTGATTCGGCAGCGGGCATGGAAACAGATTCAGCCGAAACTGCTGGCCTATTTCATGGCCGGCGGCGTGCTTGGCAGCTGGATTGGGGCGCATTTGGGGCTGGCTATTTCAGATGCCGTACAGGGGGTGATGTTTGCCCTGCTGGTCTGGTTTGTCGCATGGTGGATGTTTCGGCAAGGCGCAGTGGATGCGGCATTGCAACATCAGTCTCAACCCTGCCGCTGTCTATTAACGCTGGCTGCCGGCGTGATCCTGGGCATGGTCACAGGCGTACTCGGTGTCGGCGGCGGTTTTTTGATTGTGCCGGCCTTGATCTGGCTGGGCGTGTCGGATTTCAAGGTGGCCGTCAGCCACTCCTTGATATTGATTGTGATCAACGCCCTGGTTGCGGGCACAACCTACCTGGGGCGGGTGGATCTGGCCTGGCAGCCCATGTTGTGGATCACCGTCCTGGCGGCAAGCGGTTGTCTGGCAGGCAGTGCAATATTGAACCGCTTTACAACAGCCGGCCTGCAGCAGGCGTTCAGCCTGTTACTGCTGTTGGTCGGAGCCATCATGTTGTATGATGCTATTGGATTATAAGAGAATCATGAAATGGAGCAGAATGGAGACAATATGAGCAATGAATACAAACAACTGACGACTGAATTATCCGCCAGCATTGGCGGTATTCGCAAGGATATACCGGATGTAATGCAAGGCTTTTCGGCCATGGCCGGAGCGGCGCTGGAAGATGGCGCCTTGAGCAAGAAGACCAAGGAGCTGATTGCCCTGTCCATCGGCGTATCCGGACATTGCAAGGGCTGTATCGGTTTTCATGTCAAGGCGCTGATTGGGCTCGGGGTGACGCGTGCAGAACTGGCCGAGGCTCTGGGCATGGCCATCTATATGGGCGGCGGTCCCTCACTGATGTATGCGGCTGAGGCCATGCAGGCATATGAGGAGTTTTCCAGCTCATGAAGCGGTTTGCCTCGTGGTTACACTGTCCATCGATGGGCATGTTGATCATGGCTGCCCTGCTGCTGGGAGCGATGCCTGTGGTGCCGGAGCCGCATTTGTTTGAAAAAGTGCGTATGCTGCTGAATGGCACGCTGGTCAAACCGGTCGATATCTTCGATCTGTTCTGGCATGGCTGGCCGATCCTGTGGATTGTCCTGCGCCTGCTGACGCCGGGCGCGGCAGGGCAGTGCAGCATCGCGGATAATGCATGATGTTGGCTGCTTGCCATGACGATCGGCCTGAAAGGTATGCGTATTGCAGAGGAGGAGCAAAAATGGAACAGAGAACAGTACGAGGTGGCACTCGGTCAGTGAAACGATTCGCGCTTACAATATTGCTATGCTGGCCAACATTCGCGATGGCTGATCCGCTGGACAGGGGCGAAGCTTATACCACGCGAGCCGGGTCGCCGCCGTGGATGGATAAAATCGATTTCGGTCTGCTGCTGGTCGATTATGGCATCTTTGCGCTGACGCTGGTGGCGCTGGGCTGGTTGTTGTTTAAAAAGCCACATCTGCTGTATCGACTGGAATCTATAGTGCGCGCGCCATTTGCAGGCATTTTTGCGGCGGCCAGACGCGCCGGAGGGGTGACGGAGTTTTTGCTGCAAATGCTGGGTGGCCTGGCTATATTTTTATCGCTGGCGGCCTGGATCTTTTTCTGCCAGTGGCTCAAGCATATGGGGCTTGGAGCACTGTCCATGATCGGACTGGCCTTTGCGGCGCTGTTGCTGGTGCGCCTGATTAAAGGCAAGGAGCGCGATGTGCCTGCGCCATAGCATGATTGGCCTGGGTGGCCTGCGCGGCGGGCATGTTTCTTGCTCTGTCGCGCATGCATCAACAACATGCATAAGGGAGATGTGAATGAATGATGAGCATAAAGAAATCCTAAGGCTGTTCGCCAGCTTGTCTGAAGGGGATTTTACATACCGCGCCAAAGGTGATGATGCCCTGGTTCAGCAAGCCAACCGGCTGGCTGAGCAATTGGAACAGCGCATGCTGGAACAGCTGGACGATATGGTCGGTATGACCATGGATGCCTTCGAAACAACCATTACCATGGGGCGGCTGGAACAGGATATCGGCCATCTGGATGACCGGGCCATGGCCATGGCCAGCGCCAGTGAAGAGATGAGCGCCAACGTCGCCCATGTGGCGGAGCGTACCGATCAGGCAAACATCAGTATTATTGACGCCAACCAGCAGAGCCAGGATGCCGGCACAGCGGTCTCGCATGCTGTGAATGCGATGGATAATATCAATCAGCAGGTACAACAGGCTGGCGAACGCGTGCAGGCTTTGACGGAGGCCTCCACAGAAATCAACGGTATTTTGACTGTGATTAAAAAGATTTCCGACCAGACCAATCTGTTGGCTTTGAATGCCACGATTGAGGCCGCACGTGCCGGTGATGTGGGTAAGGGTTTTGCCGTGGTGGCGCATGAGGTGAAGGAATTGTCGCACCAGACCAGGGAAGCGACAGAAAATATCGTCGAGAAAATCAAGCGTATTCAACAGGATGTATCAGCCATATCCGAGTCGATGCAAGGCATCAATAAAGCGGTGGAGCACGGGAGCCGGGATATGGGTGATGTCAATGAGCGCATGGGCAAGATGGCTGATGCATTGCAGATGATTGCCGGTGAAGTGGATCAGGTGAGCGGCGCAATGCAGGATCAATCCGATGCTGCGCAAGAGGTGGCTGTATCGGTGGCCGAGACATCCACCATGGTCAGCAATGCCCGTCAGGTGGTGGATCAGACGCTGAAAGATACCGATGCGATGGAAGCCAAGCTGATTGCGGAGATTCAGGAGTTTGCCAACATGAAGCTGAACGGCGCTATTCTGAGGCTGGCCAAATCCGACCATATCCTGTGGAAAAAGCGTTTGATTAATATGATCCTGGATCGTGGAGATATCGAGATATCAACCGTAGCCAGCCACCACGATTGCCGGCTGGGTAAATGGTACGATACGCTCGGCAAAGAGGTTTATGGTCACAGCGCCACGTTCAGACAACTGGAAGGGCCGCATGAGCAGGTGCATTCGCTGGGTCGGCGTGCAGTGGAACGCTATAATCAGGGTGATAAAGCGGGTGCTATCGCCGATGTGGAAGCCATTGCACCATTATCTGAAGAAGTGGTTGGTTTGCTGGATCGTTTAATCCAGACATCCACCTGATTCGTATAAACAAGGAGAAAGAGATGGCAAAAGGAATGAAAGATTTTGTGGCCGAAGCCAGAGCCAACGTAGAGGAAGTTTCCACGGCAGATGTGGCCGTGTTATCCGGCGGCTCGACCTTGCTGCTGGATGTGCGCGAACCGGGTGAGTTTCAGGCTGGCTGTTTGCCCGGCGCAATCAATGTGCCGCGCGGCATGCTGGAGGTGAAAGCAGACCCGTCCATGCCGCCGCACGATGTCAGGCTGGCGGATCGGGAGCAGGCAATCATCGTCTACTGCGCCAGTGGCGGGCGCAGTCTGCTGGCGGCGGCCACATTGCAGGATATGGGCTTTACGAATGTAAAATCCATGGCCGGCGGCTTTTGTGCCTGGCAACAGAGCGGATATGAGATAAGCCACGCTTCAGTGTGACCGCCAGAGGAGACAGTATGAAGAGACAAACAATGTTCGAAGCGGTGGGCGGGTTGCCTGTGATGGAGCGCGTGCATAAAACATTTTATGACAAGGTGTATGCCCACCCCTGGCTGGGGCAGTTTTTTGAAGGCCATGACCAGGCTGCGATTGAGCTGCGTCAAACCCAGTTTATGGCGGAGAAAATGGGCGCGAAGCGCGAATACCCCGGTCGTGAACTGCCCCTGGCTCATCGCCGCATGTATATCACGGAAGAATTGTTAACGGTGCGTCAGGCATTGCTGCGTGAGTCGC
>CAZXAI010000152.1:0-4150 GCA_964638265.1 uncultured Zetaproteobacteria bacterium | reverse complement strand
AATTAGTATTTGCATGCCGCTTTACCTGTCGCTATGGTTCGCCGCCCTATAAAAAGGAAAGAGTAAATAAAGAGGAAGAACGTTCATGTCTTTGGCGCTGGAAGAAAAAAACACAATCATTGAAAAATTTCGTCGGAATGAAGGCGATACCGGTTCACCGGAAGTGCAGGTTGCCCTGCTGACAGAGCGTATTAATCAGCTCTCTACCGGTCATTTCAAGGAACATCATAAAGATCACCACTCACGTCGCGGCCTGCTGAAAATGGTCGGTCAGCGTCGTAACTTGCTGAATTACCTTAAAAATAAAGATTTCGGACGTTACCGTAGCCTGATTGACGGCTTGGGACTGCGTCGCTAAACACGTTAAAGGCGGCCCGGCAGGGTCGCCTTTTTTCTTTTTGTCGCTTTGCAACCACGCCGGAGACATGTGCGAAAAAGGAATATAATCTATGTTTAATATCAATAAAACAGAGGCCGATGTTAGCGGCCAGACCATCTCATTTGAAACAGGACGCATTGCGCGTCAGGCCGGCGGTTCTGTGCTGGCCCAGGTTGGCGACGTTGTCGTTCATGTTGCTGCAACCGCTGCCAAGCAGCCATTGCAGGGCGTGGATTTCATGCCGCTGACGGTACACTATCAGGAAAAAACATACGCTGCCGGCCGTTTTCTCGGTGGCTTCATCAAGCGTGAAGGACGCCCGTCTGAAAAAGAAACGCTCACCTCCCGCCTGATTGACCGCCCCATCCGCCCGCTGTTCCCGAAGGGTTATTTCCACGAAACGCAGGTCATTGCCACCGTCATGTCTGCGGATGACAGCACCAATCCGGATATTATCGCCATCAATGGCGTATCTGCTGCACTGGCCATTTCCGATGTACCGTTTGCAGAACCCATCGCCGCCTCCCGTGTGGGCCTGATTGATGGCGAATTCATACTCAATCCGAGTTATGAGCAGGTTGCCGCATCCGATCTGGATCTGATTGTCGCCGGTACGCGTGATGCGGTATTGATGATCGAGTCCGAAGCCAAGGAATTGTCCGAAGCTCAGATGCTCGATGCCATCAATTTCGGTCAGGCTGGTTATCAGCCGGTGATCGATGCCATTGAAGAACTGGTCAAACTGGCGGGTAAAGAGAAGCTGGTAGTGGAACTGGCCGGCAATGCTGACGTGCAGGAAGCGGTGAATGCAGCCTTTGAAGCGGATGTGCGTGAAGCCTATGCCACCGTCGATAAATCGGCCCGCGCCGCCAAAATCGAGGCACTGAGAGCCGCTGCTCAGGAAAAACTGGCAGGCACTGACGATGCGCCGGGGGCGTTCTCATCCAACGATGTTAGCTCTGCCGTGAAGAATCTGGAAAAGAGCGTGGTGCGCCGCTCCATCATTGCCGGTAATCCGCGTATCGATGGCCGTGCTACCGATCAGGTGCGCGCTATTGATTGTCAGGTTGGCGTGCTGCCAAAAACCCACGGATCCGCCCTGTTCACGCGTGGTGAAACCCAGGCGCTGGTCACAATCACACTGGGCACCGAATCCGATATGCAAACCACCGAGTCCCTCGAAGGCGTAACCAAACAGCGTTTCATGCTGCACTACAACTTCCCGCCGTATTCGGTTGGTGAAGCGCGCCGCATGGGCCCTCCGGGACGTCGTGAAATCGGCCATGGCCGTTTGGCGCGTCGCGGCGTGGAAGCGGTACTGCCATCCATGGAAGACTTCGGTTATGCCATTCGTTCGGTATCGGAAATCACTGAATCCAACGGTTCATCTTCCATGGCTTCGGTGTGCGGCACCTCGCTGGCGCTGATGGATGCCGGTGTCCCGATCAAAGCGCCTGTTGCCGGCGTGGCCATGGGTCTGATTCTGGAAAAAGACGGCTATGCCGTTCTGACCGACATCCTCGGTGATGAAGATCACCTGGGCGATATGGATTTCAAAGTGGCCGGTACCCGTGACGGCGTAACCACCTTGCAGCTGGATATCAAAATCGGCGGCCTGACCCGCGAAATTATGGAAGAAGCACTGGCGCAGGCGCATGCCGGCCGTATCCATATCCTCGATGAAATGGCCAAATGCATGCAGGAGCCACGCAACGCGATTGCGGATCATGCCCCGCGTATGTTCACCATGAAGGTCAAAACCGACAAGATTCGTGAAGTCATCGGCGCTGGCGGTAAAGTCATTCGCGGCATCGTGGAAGAAACCGGCGCCAAGGTGGATATTGCTGACGACGGCACCATCACCATCTTCGCTGTCACCGGTGATGCCGGTGAAGCGGCCAAGAAGATGATCGAAGATATCGTGGCGGAGGTCGAAGTCGGTGCCGTGTACAGCGGCAAAGTAGTCAAACTGATGGACTTCGGCGCATTCGTACGCGTGGTCGGCGGCACAGACGGGCTGGTACATATCTCCCAGATTGCCAATCACCGTGTCGAAAAAGTAGCGGATGAACTGAAAGAAGGTCAGGAAGTGCGTGTCAAAGTGCTCGACGTGGATCGCAATGGCCGCATTCGCCTGTCCATGAAAGCGCTGCTCGAAGAGAACGCCGAGAGCTGATGCTGCATCGTTGCAAAACCGTTGAAGAGGTGGGCCTATGCCCGCCTCTTTTGCGTTGGGAGCACTGATGTCATTTTATCAGGAAACACAAGTCCCCGACGGCCCGCTGGTGCTCACCCATGCCATGCCGGCGGCGCAAAGCGTGGCGCTGGGCATCTTTATTGATGTCGGCAGCCGCGACGAGTCGGACACACAGTCCGGCATCAGCCATGCGCTGGAACACATGCTGTTCAAGGGCACGGAACAGATGGACGTGCACCGGCTGGCCGAAAAACTCGACGAACTGGGCGGCAATGCCAATGCCTACACCTCACGCGAGCGCACCTGTTTTCACCTGCATGTGCTGCATGAACACTGGCAGGAAGCACTCGATGTATTGACATCGATGGTGCGCGAACCGGCCCTGCCCGAAGATGAATGGCAGCGCGAACGCGAAGTGATTTTCGCTGAAATGGCCATGGTGGAAGACACGCCGGAAGAATGGATTATGGATCAGCATGTGGAAGCGCTGTTTCCGGGGCATGTGCTGGGACAACCGGTGCTGGGCAACCATGCCGCCCTGAACAGGCTGTCGGCTTATGATTTAAAACACTATCTGCAACAGCATTATAGCGCCGGACGTTTACTGATAGCGGCAGCAGGCCATATCGACCATGAGCAGCTGGTTGATGCGGTGGCAGCGTTGCACTGGCAACCCGACACTGCGCATATCATCGACAGACAGGCGCCGGCCGGCCTGACCGGTGGCGTGCAAGCATTGCCGCGCGACAGTGAGCAGGCGCAGGTGCTGGTATCTTTTGAGGGCGTGACTGTCACCTCGGATACGCGCCCTCAGGCATGGTTAAGCAATCAGGTACTGGGCGGCGGCATGAGCTCCCGTTTATTTCGGGAAGTGCGCGAAAAACGCGGGCTGGCCTATAGCGTGGGTTCGCATTTGAGCATGCTCAGTGATACCGGCAGCTGGAGCATGAGCTGCGGCACGGAGCCGGCGCGAGCCGCCGATTGCGCCGGGGTGATGCGGGAAGTGCTGGAAGGCTTTGCCGACAGCATCCAGGCTGAAGAAGTTGAGCGCGCCAAACGGCAGCTGGAAGTGCAATTCCGCATGGGTCTGGATTCGGTCGAAGGGCAGATGCTCTACCTGGGCGGCAGACAGGATGAACGCATTCTGCTATCGCCACTGGACTGGCTGAATCAGATCGTTGCCGTGGATGTCGATATGTTGAGAGACTGGTGCAGCACACGCCTGTCACCAGCCGGATTCTGGAGTATTGCCGCACCAGAACAGGAACTGGCGGCAATCTGTGATAGGATTGGCGCATAATGTTCAACACCATTCGAGAAGATATTCAGACTGCATTCGATCGCGATCCGGCTGCACGCTCGGCCTGGGAAGCGCTCACCTGCTATCCGGGTCTGCATGCGATCTGGATGCACCGGCTGGCGCACGCCTGCTGGCATGCCGGACTACTGTGGCTGGGGCGCTTTATCTCGCATATCGCCCGCTGGCTGACCGGCATTGAAATCCATCCTGGCGCCACCATCGGCAAACGCTTTTTCATTGACCATGGCATGGGCATCGTCATCGGTGAAACCAC
>CAZXAI010000151.1:0-4152 GCA_964638265.1 uncultured Zetaproteobacteria bacterium | reverse complement strand
AAACGGGATGAAATCCTGGATACGTGGCTGGATGACATAGACCGGCAATCCGCTGGCGGGCAGCAGACCGGCCTGCTGATGAGCAAGGATGATCTGCGCGCCGACGCCCAATATTTGCTGGATGATCTGTCTCTGGCTCTGGCCTCCGGGGATTATGATGATCTGGAAGCGCCGCAGTTTGAACCCACCCTGCAACGATTACGCGATATCAGTGAACACCGCGCCCGCAAGGGCTCTTCTTCGAGTGAAACTGCGCAATTTGTCATGTCGATCAAATCCGCATTGCTGCAATATATGCAACGGGAATTTAATATCCCCGAACAGCTGAACAATGAAATCATCCGGATGAACCAGCTGATTGACCGCCTGGCGCTGGTCATCATCGAAACATTCAGCATGGAACGCGAAGGAATTATCACAGAACAAAGCCGCTCACTGATGGAGCTATCCACGCCGGTGATTAAATTATGGGACAGCGTGGTGATGTTGCCACTGGTCGGCATTATCGATACCCCGCGTTCACAACGCATCATCGCCGCCCTGCTCCAGGGCATTGTGGATTATCAGGCCAGGGTGGTGGTGCTGGATGTGACCGGCGTACCGATGATGGATACCCGTGTGGCGCAACACCTGATCAAAACCGTGGATGCGGCTCGCATGCTCGGCGCCGAAGTGGTGCTAACCGGTATCTCCGCCGATACGGCGCAAACGCTGGTGCGGCTGAATGTGGATCTGTCCGGCCTGCGCACCGCCGGTTTACTCAAGAACGGTATCCGGGAAGCGCTCAGTCTGGTTGGTCTGGAAATCAGGGCGATTTCATCTGCACCGCAGGAGGGCTGACATGAAAGTAGCCATCATGAAACTGGGCGAGGTGTTAATCACAGCGATTCCCGTCGATCTGACCGATGAAGATGCCAGGATGTTCCAGAAGGATTTACTCGGTGAAATCAACGCCCGCAATGCCAGAGGCGTGGTGATTGATATTTCCGCCCTCGACCTGGTGGACTCGTATATGGCGCGTATTATCAATGATTCGGCCAGCATGGCCAGCCTGCTGGGGGCGCAGGTGGTGGTATGCGGCATGCAGCCGCAGGTTGGCACTACCCTGATTGAAATGGGGCGCGAACTACTGGGCGTCGATACGGCGCTGAATCTCGATTTGGCTATGGAACTGGTTTTGAACAAAATCAATGCCTGATGCGGGAGGATGATATGCATAATTTTGCTGCCATCGCACTGGATATTCATTCACAAACAGATGTGATTGCCTGCCGCCAAACGGCGCGTGAAAGCGCGGCCACGCTGGGCTTCGGGCTTGCCGATCAAACACGGCTGGCGACAGCGGTATCGGAGCTGGCGCGCAATGCCCTGCAGCATGCCGGCGGCGGCGTGTGCCTGATTCAGCCATGCCGGAAAGGCGATCATCAGGGCATCAGCGTCATCGTTGAAGACAGCGGCCCCGGTATCGCTGATGTTGAGCAGGCCATGCAGGATGGGTTCAGCACCGATCAGGGGCTGGGACTGGGGTTACCGGCATCCAAGCGACTGGTGCATGACATGGATATTGAATCTGAACCCGGAAAAACAATTATCCGCATTGAAATGTATTTGCGGGCGTAATACCCATGTTTTGCGATCGCTATGCCAGCTGCCCGAACCGGCAACAGTTTTCCTGCCACCGGCAGGATGTTCACCCCAGCCTGCCCTATTGCATACGCATTGCCGATGAGTTCCATGTGCAGGTGGCACGCCGCCATGCCTTAACGCGGGCGGAACTGGTAGGCATGAACCAGCTCTCAGCCTGTTATATCGCAACGGCGGTATCCGAACTGGCCAACAACCTGTTTTTTCATACCGATCACGGCGGCGTGATTCAGTTTCATCACATCCGCCAAGGATCCAGAGCAGGCATTGAAATCATTGCACAGGATGACGGCCCCGGCATAGCCAGTATTGATGTGGCCATGACAGACGGGTTTTCTTCCAACGGCGGACTCGGCAGCGGGCTGGGCGGCGTCAAACGATTGATGGATGAGTTTCACATCGAATCAGAACAGGGCAAAGGCACGCGCATCACCGCACGCAAGTGGTTGGAACCAACATGAATATTGCAGTGGCGCACCGCGCCATGGATGGCGGGTCTTATTGCGGCGACCAGACCGGAATATGGCCAGACGATAACGGGCAGCATGGCGCACAGCCATGCGTCTGTTGTCTGGTCGATGGTCTGGGGCACGGCCTGCATGCCAAACAGGCCGCCTGCAAGATCATTCAATATGTCGCCAGGCACCGCCATGACACGCCCGAACAACTGTTTCGCGGCTGTGATGTCGCCATGCGCCATGAACGCGGCGGGGTGATGGCGGTGGCATGGATTGAAGGCGACCAGCTGAGCTATGCTGCGGTGGGCAATATCGCCGGTTATCTGGCTCGCCATACTGATGACGGATTTCGCATGGAACAATTACATATGGATCGCGGCATGATCAGCGGTGGATTCAAGCGGCTGAATGTGCAGCAACGGACGCTGGCGGCGGGCGATTTATTGATTATGCACAGTGATGGGCTGCATCCATTCTATCACCTGGCAGCATGGCAGCCTGCGCTGAACGATCCGCAACATCTGGCAACATTATTGATCGAAGATCAGGGCAAGGCGACGGACGATGCCTGCGTGCTGGTCTATCAGCATCAGGGGGTCAGCCATGACACTTAAAAAAGCATCGTTCAGCCGCCGCTATGCACGGCTGCTGCATGCTTATGTGCAATCCCCCGATGAAAAATACCTGGCTGACATTGAACACCTGGGGCAGGAGATGGTGCTTTCCGGCATACCTCCGGAAGAGGTTGGTGAAATGCATGATCTGGCCATCGCGGAACTGATTGAGGCGAAAATCATGGGTGCCGGACATATTCGCGCTGTATCGTTGCCGTTGATGCAATTGCTGATGGCCTATGGCGTGGCATTTCGCGCCCTGCAGGAAAAAAAAGAAACGGAAGCACGCCTGCACCTGGTCAGCCGTGCGATTGCGAACACGGCAGAAGGCATCATTATTACCGATGCTCAGGGCATGATTGTTGATGTGAACAGCGCCTTTGAACGGCTGACCGGCTACACCAGGGCAGAGGCGGTGGGCAACAGCCCCAAGATGCTGCATTCGGGCAAGCAGGATGCGGACTTTTACAGTCACATGTGGCACAAGCTGACAGCAACAGGGCAATGGAAGGGTCAAATCTGGAACAGGCGCAAGAACGGCGAGATTTATCCGGAATACTTATCGATCACAGCCATCCATGATGATGCGGGCCAGGTAAGCAACTATATCGGCGTATTTTCGGACATCACCGAGCAGCTATCCCTGGAGCAACAGTTGCTACAAGCCCAGAAAATGGAAGCCATCGGGACGCTGGTCGGCGGTATCGCACATGATTTCAATAATATACTGGCTGGCATGACCGGCTATCTGTTTCTGGCCAAACAGCAGTTGCAGGTGCAACCGGATGTGACGCAAATGCTGGATCATGTCGAAGCACTCTCTTACCGCGCCGCCGATATGATTCAGCAACTGCTCACCTTTGCCCGCAAAGGCATGGTCAATATGAAAGCGTTTCCACTGACGCCGTTCATCAAGGAAACCCTGAAATTCCTGCATTCGACCGTGCCTGAAAATATCCTGATGCGCGAAGATATATGCAGCGAAGCACTGCAAATCACCGGTGATACCACCCAGGTACACCAATTGCTGATGAATCTGGTGAATAACGCCCGCGATGCACTGGACGGGGTGGATGAGGAGCCGGTCATCAGCATCCGGCTGGCGCCGTTTTATGCGGACGATGCTTTCCTGGAGACCCATGCCGATGCCGAGGCGCGCGCTTATGCGCACCTCAGCATCGGGGATAATGGCTGCGGCATTCCCGCCAATCAGATGCAGCATGTGTTTGAGCCCTTCTTCACCACCAAGGAAGTGGGCCAGGGAACCGGGCTGGGCCTGTCCATGGTGTATGGCGCAGTCAAAACACATCACGGCATCATCGATGTAAACAGCAAGGAGGGTGCAGGCTCAGTCTTTCACCTTTATTTTCCATTATTGGATCAGGATGCGGACACAACAGATTCAGCACAGGATCTCAAAGCTTCCGAAGGCCATG
>CAZXAI010000150.1:0-4183 GCA_964638265.1 uncultured Zetaproteobacteria bacterium | reverse complement strand
CACCATTTCAATGAATATTTGAGCGCCGAGATTCGTTTGGGCGGTACGGCCAGCAGCGGCGATGGCGATGCCATTGCGCCCAAGCCGAAGCAGCGCATGGATTTCGTAGCGCATTATATCAAACCGCAAATCACCTTAACGAAAGGGCTGATTGCCTATGGTCTGGCCGGGTTCGCTGTGGTGCATGGCAGTTATCAGGCGCCGGGCCAGGCCAGGCAGAGTAAGAATCGCATCAGTTACGCCTATGGCGCCGGGTTTAATTATCAGGTAACGGACGATTATTCCATTGATGCAGAGATTACCCATATGCTCGGCAAACCGGATAATACAGCCGCAACCATCCACACCAATTACAAAGGTCTGGAAGCCAATACGTTTACCACAGCCATCAAATATCACTTTTAGTTCAGGTTATGAACCGTTCAGATCATGAACCGCCCCCGGCGTTCAATCCTGCTGCTTGCGGCCAAACAGCAGGAACAGCCAGATAGCGCCGACTGCAATCATGGCGGAAGAGAGTAACATGCCCATGGTAACCGGGCCGAACAGGAAGCCGAGCTGTACATCCGGCTGCCTGAAATTTTCACAAATAATGCGCGCAACCGCATAACCAATCAGGAATACGGCCACGCGTGCACCGCCCGGCCAGTCCTTGTTGCGCAGCGACCACATCACGGCAAACAGCACGATCCCTTCCAGTGTCATTTCGTATAACTGGCTGGGATGGCGCGGTTCCGGCCCGGCTTGCGGAAAAATGATAGCCCAGGGTACATCGGATACGCGCCCCCATAATTCGCCATTGATAAAATTACCAATGCGGCCAAACATCAGTCCGAGCGGGGCGACGGTGAAAAAACGATCGGCCAGGCCGAGAAACGGCAGGCTGTGTTTGCGACAATAGAACCAGCCAGCAATAATCGGCCCGATCATACCGCCGTGGAATGACATGCCGCCCTGCCAGATATACAGGATTTCAATCGGGTGACCCAGATAGTAGGAAAAATTATAGAATAGCACGTAGCCAATGCGACCGCCGAGCACAACGCCCAGAATCAGCGTGGTGAACAGGCCTTCATAGGCATCACGGGAAACTACCGTTTCCCACAGGCCATCCTGCTGCAATTGCCTGCGCACCAGATACCAGGTGCCGAAGAATCCGGCGATATACATCAACCCGTACCAGTGGATGGCCAGTGGCCCGATTTGCAATGCTACCGGATCAATGCCGGACCAAACCCAATGCGAATTCATATTAAATCACCCATAACAGCAGCGCTCCAAACAGGATACGGTAGACGCCGAAGGCGACAAAGGTAAAGCGTTCCAGAAAACGGATAAACAACCGCATCACCAGCCATGCCGACAAGAAGGCGACGATAAAACCTGCGCCTAAAACCAGCATATTCGCACCGCTGAAATCCTGATAATGTTTTAACAGATCAAAACCGCTGGCCGCCAGCATGACCGGCAATGCCAGCAGAAAAGAGAACTCGGCGCTGGCCTTGCGGCTGAGTCCGACCAGCAGGGCGCCGACAATGGATGCGCCAGCCCGGCTGGTGCCGGGAATCAGGGCAAATACCTGGGCAATGCCAATCCAGCCGGCCTGGGCGTAACTCATATCTTCCAGCCGCTGCACGGGATGCGTCTTGTTTTTTTGCACATATTCGATAATCAGAAACACAATACCACCGACAATAAACATGATCGCTACAGTTTCGACCGTGAACATGGCCTTGATCTGTTTATGAAACAGCAAGCCGACCAGCCCGAGCGGAATAAAGGCCAGCACCACTTTTTTCCACAAATCGATATTGGCCGGATTGAGAACAAACCTGTCCCGGTAATTGGCTACCACAGCCAGAATGGCGGCGAGCTGGATAATCACCTCAAATGCCTTGTTGCTATCGGTTTGCGACAAGCCCATCCACTGGCTGGCGACAATCATATGGCCGGTGGAAGATATGGGCAGAAACTCGGTAGCGCCTTCAATGACGCCGAGAATAATCGCCTGAATGATATCCATGAATGTTCCCTTTATCGGCCAGCGCCGTTTGTATCTATGATGACCGGACCACTCTAGGGCGAACAGCGTCAGTGTCGAGATATCCCCAGCAGAAACTCCACATTGCCTTTGGGGCCGTGAATGGGCGACTCGGTGATACCAATGACCTCGACATCATCCAGCCCTTTGGTCATCGCCAGTACTTTGGCGATAGCAGCTTGCCGATGCACATTATCGCGCACCACGCCGCGATCCAGATGTTTGGCATCCACCTCGAATTGCGGTTTGATCAGCGCCACACACCAGCCGCCGGGTTTTACAAACGGCCATGCACAGGGCAGCACCCGGGTCAGGGATATGAACGAGGTGTCGATCACCAGCGCATCAACCGGTTCAGGGATCAGGGCTGGGGTGAGTTTGCGCACATGTGTTTTTTCCAGATTGATCACGCGCTCATCGTGTTGCAGGCGATAGTGCAGTTGCCCGTGGCCGACATCCACGGCATAGACTTTTACAGCCCCGTTTTGCAATAACACATCGGTAAAGCCGCCCGTCGATGCACCGACATCCAGACAGATGTTCCCTGCGGCCTGAAAGGGGAAATAATCCAGTCCCCGTTCCAGCTTCAGACCGCCGCGCGAGACGTATTTCAAGACTTCACGCACCTCAATGTCCGCATCGGCCCGGAATGGCATGCCGGCTTTGTCCGCCTTCTGACCATTGACATAGACCAGCCCGGCCATAATCAGGCGCTGGGCCTGATCAGCAGATTCAGCCAGCTTGCGATCAACCAGCAGGAGATCGAGCCGCTGTTTTTTTATTTTTGATTGCGCCAAGGGCTGCTTCAGCAGTTCCGTAAGCGGGTGACGATGCCATCTGCATCCAGCCCCAGTTCGTGCAGGATTTCTGCCTGCGTACCATGGGGAGGAAACGTATCGGGCATGGCGATATGGATGAACGGGCCATGCCAGCCGGCTCTCAGCGCCAGCGCGGCAATCTGTTCACCAATGCCGCCCAGGGCGACGCCTTCTTCAACAATCACCAGCGGCTTGTCTGCGTTTAGATGAGCGCGAATAGTTTTTTCATCCAGTGGCTTGATGAAGCGCAGGTTGAGCAGTGTAAAGGCGCGGCCATCTTGCTGGCGCAATATTTCAACAGCGGACAGGGCATCGCGAACGCGGTTGCCAACAGCAATCACCAGACCATCTTCACCGTGTTCCAGTATTTCGGACTGACCGACAGGCAACACTTCCGGTTTCGTGAGTGCTACGCCATATCCGTTGCCACGCGGATAGCGAATGGACACCGGGCCGTTGATGGTCAGGGCGGTAGCCAGCATGTGTTTTAGCTCCGCTTCATCTTTCGGCGCCATCACCGTCATATTGGGCAGGCTGCGCATAAAGGCAATATCGAACATGCCGGTATGGGTGGCGCCATCAGCGCCAACGATGCCGGCCCGATCCATGCAGAATGTGACCGGCAGATTCTGAATGCAGATATCGTGAATAATCTGATCATAGGCGCGCTGCATAAAGGTGGAATAAATCGTCACAAAGGGACGTTTGCCAGCCACCGATAAACCGCCGGCAAAGGTGACGGCATGCTGTTCGGCAATGCCGACATCGAAACAGCGTTCGGGATGACGACGGGCGAATCGGGACAGCCCGGTACCGCCCGGCATGGCGGCCGTGATGGCGACAATGCGATCATCAGCATCGGCCAGATCGGCCAGCGTTTCGGCAAATACTTCGGTATAGCTGGGCGGTTTGCCTTCGCTCTTGTGCGGCTGGCCGGTTTGCACATTGTACGGGCCCAGCCCGTGCCATGTTTCCGGATCTTCCTCGGCAGGAGAAAAGCCCAGACCTTTTTTGGTAATCGTATGCAACAGCATCGGGCCGCTCAGTTCCTTGCAATTGGCCAGCGTCGGCAATAAATGTTCAAAATCATGGCCGTCAATGGGGCCGATATAACGAAAACCCATTTCTTCAAACAGGGTGCCGGGCGTGATCATGCCTTTGACATGCTCTTCCACGCGCTTGGCGGCATCGAGTGCACCGGGCAGTTTACCCAGAATACGCTTGGCCGTGTCCTTGGCCTGGGTGTACGGTTTGCCGGTAATAATGCGGGCCAGATACGATGACATGGCACCGACATTCGGGGCAATCGACATTTCATTGTCAT
>CAZXAI010000149.1:0-4187 GCA_964638265.1 uncultured Zetaproteobacteria bacterium | reverse complement strand
CTTATGAACACATGGCCGAGCAGGATCCATCCGAATTCCAGCCGATGGAATAGAACAATAATCGAACCACAGATGCACGCAGATAAACACAGATACAAGTCAAAAAACGAAGGAATAAAATTGGATTACGATATACTGATCATTGGCTCCGGCCCGGCCGGGCAGCATGCCGCCTGGCAGGCAGCCGGCATGGGTAAAAAAGTTGCCATCATTGAGCGCAAGCCGAGCATTGGCGGGGCAGGGCTGCAAACCGGCACGATCCCGAGCAAGGCATTGCGCGAAGCGGCCTATCTGGCTTCCCGCAGCAGTGATCGCGGCATGCGCGAAGCCAGTCACCGGGGGCGTTTCGGCGTCATGGCCGAAGCCGTGCGGCGCAAGGATGCTGTTATCGACCAGCAGGAATCGGTAATTCTCAAACGACTGCTGCAATCGGGCGTGGCGCTGATTCCGGGCGAGGCGGCATTTGTGGATGCGCACCGGCTGGAAATCAGGGATGCCAAAGGCGCATGCCGATGCTTAACGGCTGAAATTATTATACTGGCCACCGGTTCCCGTCCGCGTCGTCCGGCTGATATCCCGTTCGATAAAAAAACCGTGCTGGACTCCACCTCCATTCTGAAACTAAAGCGTCTGCCGAACAGTCTGGTGGTGATTGGCGGTGGCGTTATCGGCTGTGAATTTGTATCCATTTTTGCGGCGCTCGGCGTTGAAGTCAGCGTGGTCAATTCCCATGCCCAGCTGCTGTCCTATCTCAGCGAGGATGTGGTGGAGGTGCTGGCTGATTCATTTGAAAATATGGGCGTGCAATTGCACATGAATGAGCATGTGGAATCCATCAGCAGGCAGGACGATGGCGTGTTAACCGTACTGAAATCGGGCCGGAAACTACATACTGCTGCGGTGTTGTACGCGCTGGGGCGCACACCCAACGCACAAAGCCTGCATACGGCAAACGCAGGGATTGCGCTGGATCATGGCTGGATCGAGGTGAATGCGCATTTCCAGACCAGCGTACCGCATATCTATGCAGTGGGGGATCTGATTGGTCGCCCGGCGCTGGCCTCAACCGGCATGGAGCAGGGGCGCACCGCCGTGCTGCATGCCTGTAGCGGCGAAACGCAGGCCATGGCCAGAAATCTGCCCATGGCGATTTATGCGATTCCGGAAATTTCATGGGTCGGCAAAACCGAAAAAGAGGCGCGGGAAGAGGGTTTGCACTATGTGGTTGGTCGCGGCTACTATAAAGAGAGCGCCCGTGGCCAGATTATCGGCGACTGCAATGGTCTGGTGAAACTGATTGTCGATGCCCGCTCGCACAAGCTGATTGGTGCACATATTGTCGGCGAGCACGCCAGCGAATTGATTCACACCGGTCAGTTGCTGATGAATTTCGACGGCACCGTGCATGATCTGGCCTGCAATGTATTCAATTACCCCACCCTGGCCGAATGCTACAAACTGGCCGCCCAGGACTGTTTGCAAAAACTGGACTGAGACAGCGGGTCTGGCGGGGCATTTGCGCCATCTGTTAGAATGCGAAGGCTGCTGACAGGAACGTCACACTGTTTATGCGATTGCCCTGATTGAAAAATCAAACAGCATTGCATCTGGCTGTCGACCCTACTATAGTGCGCCGCCTGTTTTTTGGAGGTAGTAGATAATATGGCAACAATTATTCGTTTGAGTCGTGGCGGTCGCAAGAAACGTCCTTTTTATTCCGTCGTTGTAATGGACGAGCGCAAGCGTCGCGATGGTGCATTCATCGAGAAGCTGGGCTATTACGACCCGTGCACCGAGCCTGAAGTCATCAAACTGGATGTGGAACGTGTGAAAGCATGGACCGATCAGGGTGCGAAAGTATCTGATCGCGTGGCCAACCTGATCGACAAGGCAACGGCTGCCCAGGCATCCGCATAATCGAATGCTACGAAGCCTGATACGGCTTTGTTGATGGTTCACCCTACATTTCTGCATGTCGGCGACATCCTCGGGGCGCATGGTCTCAAGGGCGCGTTGATTGTTTATTCACATACCCGGCCCGCATCTGCGGTTGCCGGGTATTCTTGTTGGCGGCTGGGCGCATGCGCCGAAACGGCCACCGCGTATGACGTAAAACGCTGCTGGCAGCATGGTAAACGCATGCTGGCCGAAATCGACGGCATTGATAACTGCAACAGCGCTGAAGCGCTCAAGGGCATGAAAATCTGGATTCCGGCCACCGAGGTGGAAACCGATGACGATGAATACCTGTGGGAAGAGCTGATTGGCTGCGCGGTATTCGACAACCATTCCGGACAAACGCTCGGCGCGGTCATTGCGCTGGAAGAATACGGCGCCCAGGACAATCTGGTGGTCAAAACCAGCGCCGAAGCAATCGA
Source organism: uncultured Zetaproteobacteria bacterium (assembly GCA_964638265.1). Taxonomy (GTDB): domain Bacteria; phylum Pseudomonadota; class Zetaproteobacteria; order Mariprofundales; family Mariprofundaceae; genus Mariprofundus. The sequence continues at coordinate 1,809 of CAZXAI010000149.1, read as the reverse complement.
GCAGGGCGAATGGCTGATTCCGTTCACGACAGAAATCGTCAGCGCCGTCGATCTGATCCAGGGGCTGATTACCATCGATATGCCCGCAGGTATGGATGCATGTTTTACGCCCAGCTGTTAACCCTGTTCCCCGAGTTTTTCGACTCGCCGTTATCCTGCTCGATTCCGAAGCGAGCCATTGCCGCCGGTATCGTTAGTGTGGAGACGATACAAATTCGTGATTTCGCCACCGGCAAACATCACCAGGTCGATGATGCCCCCTACGGCGGCGGCCCCGGCATGCTGATGAAGCCCGAACCGGTGGTGGCGGCCATTCGCGCTGCGCGTGCACAGCAGCCGGACACGCATGTGGTGATGCTCACCCCGTCCGGCACCCGATTCACCCAGGCCAAGGCGCTGGCATTCACCGAAAAGCCCGGCATCACCCTGCTCTGCGGCCGCTATGAAGGCTTTGACGAGAGAATCTGTGATTATGTCGATGAGCAGATTTCACTGGGCGACTATGTGTTGTCCGGCGGCGAACCGGCAGCGCTGTGCGTGCTCGATGCGGTGATTCGCCTGTTACCCGGCGTATTGGGCAGCCCGGAATCGGCCGTACTCGATTCGTTTACTGAAGACGGCATCCTCGACTGGCCGCATTATACCCGTCCGGAGGTCTTTGAGGGCAAACGCGTGCCCGATGTATTGCTATCCGGCAACCACGCCAGGATTGAACGCTGGCGCAAAGAGCAAGCGCTATTGCGCAGCGGTCAGGGGTAAAGACGGCTCGCAAATAGCCTGCCTGCCTGAATCTTCCCCCTGCAGGCATAACGCATAAATTGTGCTATAATCCGCTGACGAGGGAGAACGGGATGCGGAAACGAATATTATTATGGGCCCTGCTGCTGGCGCCAGTGCAGGGGTTTTGCAATGGCTTTCAGCTGCCGGATCAATCGGCGCGGGCAGTCGGCCTGGCCGATGCGTTTACTGCGATTGCCGATGATGCATCCGCCGTGTGGTATAATCCGGCGGGTCTGGCGTTTCAGCAGGCTCCGCAGCTGAGCCTCGGCATGGTGGGTGTTTATATGCCGCCAGTGGACTTTACATCCAATGCCAGTAATCCGTTTTTGCCGCAGGCCACCGCAGCCCGGAGCCAGCGCCAGCATGCGGTGATTCCGCACCTGTATATGGCCTATGCGAGTCCGGCATCCAGGCTGGCCTTTGGCCTGGGCGTCAATAGTCCGTTTGGACTGGAAACCGACTGGACCGGCACGGTGCTGGCCGATGCATCCACATTTTCACGCATTCAAATGGTCAACATCAATCCGGTGGTGGCCTATCAAATCAGCGAGCATTTCGCCATTGCTGTTGGGCTGGATTATAGCTATGTGAAGGATATCGATCTGAATAACAGCATTCTGACCCAGCACGGCCATGGCGATGGCTGGGGCGGTAATGCGGGGTTGTTGTATAAAACCGACGGGTTCAGCCTGGGTGTTACCTATCGCAGCCAGATTGCGGTTCAGGTCAACGGCGCCGTATCGAGTAAACTCGGCGGTAGTGCGTCGGCAACCACCGCCTTCAAGCTGCCGGATATGCTCAATGTCGGTATTGCCTGGCATCCGGCCAGCGCCATCACCATCAGTATCGAGGCGGACTGGGTGAACTGGGGGAAATACGATCAGGTTGCCCTGAACTATAATCGCCCGATCACCATTCCAACCGGCCTGCCCGCACCGCCGCTGACGCGTGTTCGCGGCATCATCCTGCCAAAACAGTGGCATGCGACCATCTCGCCGAAAATCGGCGCATCGTGGCATATGAACGATG
>CAZXAI010000148.1:0-4240 GCA_964638265.1 uncultured Zetaproteobacteria bacterium | reverse complement strand
GTCACGGGTGTCGGGCTGATTACGCCGCTCGGCACTGGTACGGATATTAGCTGGAGCCAGTTGATCGCAGGCCAATCCGGTATTCGCCGGATTAGCCAGTTCGATGCACAGGCAACGGGTATGGCCTGCACCATTGCCGGCGAAGTGCCCGATTTTGAGGTGGGCGACTACATCAATCGCAAAGATGCCCGAAAGATGGACCGGTTCATCCAGTTCGGCGTGGCTGCATCCATGATCGCGCTGGAGCAGTCAGGTCTGGAAATCGATGATGCCAACGCCGAGCGCGTGGGCGTAGCGGTGGGTTCGGGTATCGGCGGCCTGGGTAATATTGAGAAGACCATGCGGGCTTATGAAGCGGGGGGCGCACGCAAGATTTCACCCTTCTTTATTCCGCAGACGATTATCAATATGGCATCAGGCTGGATATCCATGACCAGTGGCGCCAAAGGGCCGAATGTGGCGACGGTGACAGCCTGCGCTACCGGTACGCATGCCATCGGCGATGCCTTTGAAATCATTGCTGCGGGCAAGGCCGATGCCATGATTGCCGGCGGCACGGAATCATGTATTTGTGAGCTGGGCGTGGGTGGCTTTGCCGCTTCACGGGCATTATCCACGCGCAACGACGAACCGGAACGCGCATCGCGCCCGTGGGACAAAGACCGCGACGGTTTTGTTATGGGTGAGGGCGCCGGTATTCTGGTGCTGGAATCGCTGGACACTGCCGAAGCGCGCGGCGCCAACATCATTGCCGAAGTCATCGGCTACGGCATGAGCGGCGACGCCTATCATATGACCTCTCCCTCGCCGGGCGGTGAGGGCGGTGGTCGCTGTATGCTGGCGGCGCTCAAGCGTGCGGGTATCAATCCGGAAGATGTGGATTATATCAATGCCCATGGCACCTCGACGCCGGCCGGGGACGTGGCTGAAACGCAGGGTATTAAATCTGTGTTCGGCGATCATGCCAGCCAGCTGATGGTGTCTTCCAGCAAGTCGATGACCGGGCATCTGCTCGGTGCGGCCGGCGGTATTGAAGCGGCATTTTCGGTCTTGGCCGTGCACCATGGCGTGGTTCCGCCCACGATCAATCTGGATAACCAGGATCCCGATTGTGATCTGGATTATGTGCCCAATCAGGCCCGTGATGCGGATATCAAGGTGGCTGTATCCAACTCGTTCGGTTTCGGCGGCACCAACGCATCCGTCATCGTGCGCAAGTTCGACTGATCCGTTCGATAGACTTGAAGACGTGAAATTCCGCGTCATATCAAACAGGGGCCGTAAGCTTAGCGCTTACGGCCTTTTTTCATCCTGTCCGCACAGATTCGCTGCCATTCTGGAAGATCCGTCCGGAGCCGGGAAGCAGTTTCTGGTGTCCAGGCAGGGTCAGTCGGTCGCGTTGGCGCAGCATGCGGATCAACAGGATGCCGATCATTTTTTTGCACAATGGAAAGCTGCTCTGGCCAGCGGGCGGCAGGATTCTCCCGCTATTCGTTGTCTTTGTTATGCTGCATATGAAGCCGGCGGCCTGATCGAAGCCCTGCCTGCGCCCGGCAGCGATGTGCCGGGGCCACTGTTGTGGACATTGTATCCGGATTTTTCGCTATGCTTTGATGATGAGCGCATCTATCTGGCCGCCAGCGATGCAGCATCCATGCAGTCGGCTCTGGCGTTGCTGGATGCACCGGGTGCTTCTGAGCAGACATCTGTTCGGTTTCAGGCCCATGAGCAGACCGTCACCGCAGCGCAGTCTTATAAGCAGGCTGTACAGCGCGTGAAAGATTATATTGTAGCCGGAGATGTATTTCAGGCCAATATTGCCCGCTTCTGGCGCAGACCCTTTGACGCTGCTGATCTGCCGGCCCTGTACGGGCAATTACGGCGGGTGAATTCGGCGCCATTCGCCTCGTTTGTAACAATCGAATGTGAAGCTGCTGAACTGTGCCTGATTTCGGCGTCGCCGGAACGGCTGTTTCGTATTCATGCCGATGGCCGGGTCGATACCCGACCGATAGCCGGCACCAGAAAACGGGCCGAAGGCGATCAGGATGATTCACTAAGAGCCGAGATGTTATTGTCGGAAAAAGAGCGTGCAGAACACATCATGCTGGTGGATCTGGAGCGCAATGATCTGGGCCGTGTTTGTCAACCGGGCAGTGTCGAGGTCAACGAGCGCATGATGGTCGAACAATATGCTACGGTGCAACATATCGTATCCAATGTGCGCGGGCGTTTGCAATCAGGCATGGATGTGGTGGATGTGTTCAGGGCCATGTTTCCCGGCGGCACCATCACCGGCTGCCCGAAAGTGCGCTGTATGGAGATTATCCATGAACTGGAAGAGGGCGCTCGCGGCCCCTATACCGGCGGACTCGGTTATATGGCATGGGACGGTACAGCTGATATGAATATCCTGATTCGCAGCTTCTGGCATATGGATGGCGAGCTGTGCTGGGCGGCCGGCGCTGGCATTGTGGCTGATTCGGCGCCTGAGCAGGAGTTGATCGAAACCGAACACAAAGCCGCCGGTCTGCTCCGGGCCTTGATGTCTTGATGGCATACGCGAGGGGGGCATCATGCAGCTGACGCATTTACATCAGGTGAAAGCTGAAGCTTTGTCCCATGATAGCGATATCAGAAAAAGGATACTGTTGAATGAAGCGGATATGCCGGCTGCGGTGCGCTTGTCGCACGCGGTGTTGATGCCGGGGCAGCAGGCATCGGCGCATTCGCATGCCGGCCTGGCCGAGGTCTTTTATATCATCAGCGGATCGGGTGATATGATCGTCGATGGCGAGCGTCACAGCTTGCATGCAGGCAGTGCGATTCGCATCGATGCCGGTGAAGTGCATGCATTGATCAATACCGGTGAAGATGAACTATGCGTCGTCTATTTTGGTCTGAATGTTGAAACCGGCTGTGAACAGCGGTTGTAGTTGGGTGGCTTTGCTGTTGAACATCCGTCGCAGTATTTACACAATGCGCCGCAGCATTGGCCGTGCCACCATGTGGACGCAGCCGGATAGTATTACGGGGTGAATATGCAAAAACTGGCACAGCAGATTGTGGCGCATCGCGCGTTTGAATTTTTTATTATCGGTGTGATTCTGATCAGTGCGATACTGATCGGGCTGGAAACATCGGATGATATCATGGCGACGTATGGGCATATCATCCACTGGGGCAACCGCATTGTGCTCGGCGTGTTTATCATGGAAGCCGTGTTGAAAATCTTTGCCGTTGCGCCGAAGTGGCGGCTTTATTTCGGTAACGGCTGGAATTTATTCGATTTTACCATTGTCGTGCTGGCGCTGCTGCCGAGCACGGGCGAGATGGCCATGCTGGCGCGCCTGGCTCGATTGCTGCGGGTGTTGCGTCTGATTTCGGTGATTCCGGAACTGCGCCTGATCGTGGCGACGCTGATGCGTTCGATTCCGAGCATGGGCAATATCATGCTGCTGATGAGCGTGATTTTTTATATCTATGCCGTGGCCGGCCAGCAGCTGTTTCACGCCCATGATCCGGAACACTGGGCCAATGTTGGCATCTCGCTGCTGACCCTGTTCCGTATTGTCACGCTGGAGGACTGGACGGATTTGATGTACACGGCCATGCAGATCAGCCCGTATATGTGGATTTACTTCGTATCCTTCGTGATGATGGGAACCTTTGTGATCATCAACCTGTTTATTGCCGTGGTGATCAATAATCTCGATGAAGCCAAGGCTGAACGACTGGCCGAGTTGAAAGAAACACCCAGCAAAAAAGAACTAATGCAGGAACTGGATCAGACGCTGAAAGCCCTGCAACACCTGCGCCACCAGCTGGAACAGGCCGATCAGCACAAGGTGGATTAATCAGTCTGTGTTTTCGTCGAGTTGGTGCAGCGCATTCATACGGCGGATAATTTGCGGTAATACGCTCATGCGGGAACGATCCAGGTGCATGCGCAAACGCGGCAGATGATTGTAACAGCGGTCGTCGGATTTCGGCCACTGGAATACCTGATCAATCTTACCCTCGCTGAGTACATCGGAAAACTCCGCATTCAGCCGTTTCAGGGCGTCATCGGATAACGGGTTGAGTATACGCAGCAGGATGCATGTCCCGACATAGCGGAAGCTGTGATAATTCAGGTAGAAATCAGAGATATGCGCCACTGCGGCCGCGATGCTGTCGGTGTGGTAGAGCAGGTGATGATCTTCCGAATTAATCAGGCCGTCTTTGACCAGTCGCCGTA
>CAZXAI010000147.1:0-4287 GCA_964638265.1 uncultured Zetaproteobacteria bacterium | reverse complement strand
CCATGACCTTAACGGCATGGGTGAACGGGCGCTTCCTGCCGCTGGATGAGGCCACTGTTCATATCGAAGACCGGGGCTTTCAGTTTGCCGATGGCGTGTATGAGGTCATCGCCTGTTTCGGCGGCGTATTTCTCGATCTGGATGCGCATCTCGACAGATTAAAACGCTCCTGCCAAAGCATTGCCATCACCCTGCCCATGTCCCGCAGCGCATTGAAAGCACTGATCGAACAGACCTGGCAGAAAAACCCCTTTGCTGATGCCATGATCTATGTGCAAATCACGCGCGGCGCCGCACCACGCGCCCATTTGCCCGGTGCGGCATTAACCCCCACCATGGTGATCACATCACGTCATTTACCCATGCCATCGGCTGAAAAAATATCCACCGGCGTCACCGCCATTACGCTGGCGGATATGCGCTGGAAACGCTGCGACGTCAAATCCATCGCCCTGCTGGCCAGCGTTATCGGCAAGCAGGAAGCAGCTTATCGCAATGCCGATGAAACATTCTGGCTCGATGAGGACGGCCATGTGCTGGAGGGCTGCGCCACCAACTGCTTTGCCGCCATTAACGGCGCCCTGGTCACCCACCCGCTCGATCATCAGGTGTTGGGCGGCATTACCCGCAATATGGTGCTGCGCATCGCTGCAGCGCATGATATCCGCGTGGAAGAACGGCCATGGCAGTTGAGCGAAGCCGGACTGAGCGAATGCATGATGAGCAGCACCACCAATGCGATCATGCCGGTCTGCTACATTGACGGAGCATCCATCGGCACGGGCAAGCCCGGCCCCATGGCCATGCAACTGCGCGGCTGGATGCTCGAAGCCTTTGAACAATTGAAGGGTCACGCATCATGATTCAGGCCGTATTGCTGGATATGGATGGCACCATCGTCGATGCCTTCCCCCCCATTATCCGGGCGCTGAATCAAACCTTTGTCGAATTCGGCCTGCCGCAGATGACGCCTGCAGCGGTCAAACGCCATACCGGCAAGGGCGATTGCAGCATGAAAGCGCTGTTCGGCGAGCGCCGCGATGAGGCGGCCGCCCGTTTTCTGGAAATCCATGATGAAGATTATCTGGATCAGATCAAACCCTTGAGCGGCGCACAAACACTGTTCAACTGGTTGCAGGCAGCGGGGATTCCCGCCGCCATTGTCACCAGCAAGAGTCAGATTCGCGCTGAAGCGCAGCTCGACGTATTATGCTGGGCGGATTATTTCGATGTCGTGATTGGCAAAATGGACGGGCGTCCGGAAAAGCCGGATCCCGGCCCGGTACTGCTGGCCTGCGAGCATTTGAAGGTCGAACCGCAACAGACGGTCATGATTGGCGATGGCATCGCCGATATGAAAGCGGCCAGTCGCGCCGGTAGTCTGGCTATCGGCATGTGCGATGCTTTTTCGGCACAGGAACTGACCGCAGCCGGCGCATCACACTGTTTTGATTCACTCACCGAGGTACACGCATGGCTACAGACACAGATCCACTGATTCGCTTCCTGTTGCCGGAAGCGCACAGCCGGGGCGTCATGATCCGCGCCCCGCACCTGTTTGCCGAAGCCAGACGTATTCATGGTCTCAATGGCCCGATTGCCGAGCTGTTTAATCAAAGTCTGCTCGCCTCTATCCTGCTGTTATCCATCAGCAAGGGGGGCATGCGTCAGGTCTTGCAACTCGATGCTACGACCCCTGCTCCGTTAAAGCGCATTCTGGTCGAATCTCGTCTGGGCGCGGTGCGCGGTTACCTGAGCTGGCAGGAAGATCAGACTGCGATTCACCATGCCGAAGCCGGTAAGGTCGGCGACTGGCTGGGTTCGCCGATTCGTCTGTCCACTGTGCGCGATCTGGGCGTGGGTCAACCGTATATTTCCACCATCGAGCACGATTCCGGTTTTCTGGCCGATCACCTGCTCCATTATTTAAGTCAGTCGGTGCAAATCAGGGCCGATATCATTCTGCATGGCGATCTGGCCATCATGATCGAAGCCATGCCGGGCTGCGATGACGATCACTGGTTCCAGGCTGTCGAGACGATGGCTACAATCCCCGATCAGGCGCTGGCCAATGATACAGCCGAGTCATTACTGGGCTATTTCGATCACTTGCGCTGCAAGGTCGCCGGCACCGATGACTATCGCTACCACTGCGATTGCAGCCCGGAAAAGATGCAACAGGCCATCAAAAACCTGCCGCCGGAACAACTGGCCTCACTGCGTGACGCATCCGGCAAGATCACTGTTTCCTGCCAGTACTGCGATTCCCACCACATTGTCGAAGCCTGATTCAGCACAGCTTGAGTCGCAGATGGACGCAGATAAACGCTGATGAACACCATAAACTACGCCATCATACGCCGCCCCAAACGAAAAACGGCCAGTATTGTCATCCGGGCGGATAACCGGGTCGAAGTGCTGGCCCCGAGCCGCATGCCGACCGCACTGATTGAACAATTCGTGCAGGACAAGCGCGCCTGGATTGATAAAAAACTGCATTTCAACCGGGCAGTCAGGGCCGAATATATCCCGAAAAGCTTTGAAGCGGGTGAATCATTCCAGCTGCTCGGAACAGCATATACCCTGCGCCTGCAACAGGGCAAACGCGCCATCCGGCTTAGCGAGCATGAACTGCTGGTTTCTCACCCCGCCCCGACGCCGCAAACAACCGAACGGCAAGTCGAGCGCTGGTATCGCCAGCAAGCTGAAACACATATCCAGCTACGCAGCCAGTTTTTTGCCGCCATGCTTGGCAAACAGCCGAAATTGATCGGCATCAAAGCCTATAAAAGCCGATGGGGCAGTTGCCATCATGACGGACGCATCTATTTCAACTGGCGGCTCATCATGGCTCCGGCATCGGTTGTGGATTATGTGATAGTACACGAACTCTGCCACCTGATTCACCCCAACCACTCAACGCATTTCTGGTCGCTGGTGCAATCGATCTACCCCGATCAACGCAGCGCAACAGCATGGCTCAAGATCAACGGTTTAACACTGTCACTGTAATTCGCCTCACATCAGATCGACCAATAAGTACTCAACTTTAAGCGCACTCAGCCGATAAATCAGGAACCCCCTGAATCAACCCCTGTGCTGATTCAGACAAACAAGGCAGCTACAAGAGGAGCTTGATATGCTGATGATGAAGTGGTCTAACCCACGATACAATGAACAACCGGTAAGCGCAGCCAGAGAGCAGCAGGAGCATGCGCATAGCGACTGGATTATTTCATCCAAGTTCAATGCCCCTTTTGAATGCATACGCGTCTATAGCCATGGCTTGAAAAATATTACGGAAGTAGCATCCATAGATACGGTCGTGGAGCAGTTTATTCAGGGCGGCGGTTCCATAGCCCGGCCTAAAATGCATATCCCCGGCATCGGCACGCTGATCAGCTGCCGCGATTGCGCCGGACAAATGTTCTCATTTCTCGAAACAGATACGCCAGTCCGTCCAGAGAAAGTTAGCGGTATCGGTTCATAACAGGAACAGCCTGAACCACAGAGAAAGTCAAAATCCAAACGGCTTTTTCTCCTGCCTTTCCTCTGTGGTGGAAATATTTTGACTACTTATTCGCTGTCATCACCCCGACGAATACCCATCAGCTGAGCCTGAATAAAGGCATCGATATCACCATCCAGGAAGGCCTGCGTATTGCCGGTTTCCATACCGGTGCGTAAATCCTTGATGCGCGACTGATCGAGCACATAGGAGCGAATCTGGTGACCCCAGCCGATATCGGTCTTGGTATCTTCCAGCGCCTGCTTTTCCGATTGCTGCTTTTCGATTTCCAGCTCGTATAAACGCGCCTTGAGCATCTTCCAGCAGGCTTCGCGATTCTTGTGCTGGGAACGATCATTCTGGCACTGCACCGCCACGCCGGTGGGGATGTGGGTCAAACGCACCGCCGAATCGGTCTTGTTGATGTGCTGGCCGCCGGAACCCGATGCCCGGTAGGTATCGGTACGCACATCAGCCGGATCAATGTCGATTTCAATATCGCGGTCAATATCCGGGAATGCGAATACGGAGGAAAACGAGGTGTGGCGACGATTGCCCGAATCAAACGGCGACTTGCGTACCAGCCGGTGTACGCCGATTTCGGCTTTCAGGAAGCCATAGGCATAATCGCCCTTGACCGACACGGTGGCCGATTTAATGCCGGCCTCTTCGCCATAGGTGCATTCCATGAGTTCGGTCTTGAAACCCTTGCGCTCGGCCCAGCGCAAATACATACGCAACAGCATCTCGGCCCAGTCCTGTGCCTCGGTGCCGCCGGA
>CAZXAI010000146.1:0-4296 GCA_964638265.1 uncultured Zetaproteobacteria bacterium | reverse complement strand
AGTTTTTGCGAGAGGGCAGTGCATTGTATGATAATCTGCACCCTTCCCGGATTATTGTCGGAGAAAAATCAGAGCGTGCTGAAACATTTGCCGCCATGCTGTGTGAAGGGGCGATCAAGGCAGATATTGATGTGCTGTTCACCGACTCCACAGAAGCAGAAGCCATCAAGCTCTTTGCCAATACCTACCTGGCCATGCGTGTGTCCTATTTTAATGAGCTGGATACCTATGCTGCGATTCATGGTCTGAATGCCCGGCAGGTGATTGATGGCGTCAGTCTGGATCCGCGCATTGGCAATCATTATAACAATCCTTCATTTGGATATGGTGGTTATTGTCTGCCCAAGGATACCAAGCAGTTGTTGGCCAACTATCAGAATGTACCGCAGAATATGATTCATGCCATTGTCGAGGCCAATACCACCCGCAAGGATTTCATTGCCCAGGAGATACTTAAACGCAAGCCAACAGTGGTTGGGGTGCATCGGCTGATCATGAAAGCGGGTTCTGATAATTTTCGTTCGTCCAGTATTCAGGGCATTATGAAACGCATCAAGGCCAAGGGTGTGGCCGTCATCATTTATGAGCCGGTGATGAAAGATAGCGAATTCTTTAATTCCAGAGTGGTGAATGATTTGGATGCTTTCAAGCGAGAATCAGATGTGATTGTTGCCAATCGTATGGTGAATGAACTGCGGGATGTGAAAGATAAGGTCTATACGCGCGATTTGTTTGGCAGTGATTGAAGGGATCAGAGTAGGCAGTCATCAGCATGTGGCTTTTCAGCAAACTGACCACTGCCAACTGCCATCTTTTTAACGGAGTAAAAAAATGCCTGAAATGATTCGGAAACGCGTTCTGGTGACAGGCGGCGCCGGTTTTCTCGGTTCCCATCTGTGTGAACGACTGCTCAATGATGGGCACGATGTGCTGTGCCTGGATAACTTCTTTACCGGCAGCAAGGATAATATTCTGCACCTGATGGATAACCCCCATTTGGAGGTCATGCGTCACGATGTGACATTTCCCCTGTATGTGGAAGTGGATGAAATCTATAATCTGGCCTGCCCCGCCTCGCCGGTTCATTACCAGTTTGATCCCGTGCAAACCACCAAGACCAGCGTACATGGCGCTATCAATATGCTGGGCCTGGCCAAACGCACCAAGGCGAAGATATTCCAGGCTTCGACCTCCGAAGTATATGGTGACCCGCATGTACACCCGCAGACGGAAGACTACTGGGGGCATGTCAATCCGATTGGCATCCGTTCCTGTTATGATGAGGGTAAACGTTGCGCCGAGACGTTATTTTTTGATTATCATCGCCAGCACGGTTTGAATATCAAGGTGGCGCGCATTTTTAATACCTATGGGCCGAATATGCATCCGAATGACGGGCGCGTGGTATCCAATTTTATTATTCAGGCCTTGAAGGGGGAATCCATCACCATATATGGGGATGGTAACCAGTCCCGATCCTTTTGTTATGTGGATGATCTGGTGGAAGGGTGGGTACGCTTAATGGCTACGCCGGACGGATTTACCGGCCCGGTCAATCTGGGTAATCCGCATGAATTTACCATGCTTGAACTGGCAGAACAGGTGCTTGAATTAACCGGGTCGAAGTCGGAACTGGTATTCAAACCGCTGCCCTCGGATGATCCTCGCCAACGTCAGCCGGATATTGCGCTGGCACGCGAACAGCTGGATTGGGAGCCGAAGATAGAACTGGCAGAAGGGCTGGGTAAAACGATTGATTACTTCAGAGCCCTGCTGGCGCGATCATGAGCAATAAATATGTACTGGTGACCGGTGGGGCCGGTTATATCGGCAGCCATGCCTGCAAAGCGCTGGCTGCTGCCGGTTATGCACCGGTGGTATTCGATAATCTGGTGTATGGCCACGAGTGGGCCGTGCGCTGGGGGGCTCTGGAACAGGGCGATTTAACGGATTCCGTCCAGCTCAAAGAACTGTTTTCGAAATATCATTTCGAAGCGGTCATGCATTTTGCCGCCTACGCCTATGTCGGCGAGTCGGTGGAGCAGCCGGGTAAATATTATCGTAACAATGTGGCAGGCACGTTGAACCTGCTGGATGCAATGGTTATGAATGATGTGAAACGAATTGTCTTTTCCAGCACCTGCGCCACCTATGGCGAGCCTGAGTGCATGCCGATCCCGGAAACGCATGCACAGCAACCGATCAACCCCTACGGCGCATCGAAGTTAATGGTGGAGCGCATGTTGGCTGATTTTGATATAGCGCATGGCTTGAGGCATATTGCCCTGCGTTATTTCAATGCGGCGGGAGCCGATCCGGATGGGGAAATCGGCGAGGCTCATGATCCGGAAACGCATCTGATTCCGCTGGTGCTGGATGCAGCAGCCGGGTTGCGGGATTCGATTACGGTGAACGGAGATGATTATGATACGCCGGACGGCACCTGCATCCGTGATTATATTCATGTGAGTGATTTGGCGGATGCGCATGTATTGGCGTTGCAGTCATTGCTGCGGGGGGCAGATAGCGCGGTTTATAATCTCGGTAACGGGCAGGGTTATTCGATCCTCGAAGTGATTGATACAGTCCGCCGGGTAAGCGGCTGCTCTTTCCCGGTGGTGACCGGCTCCAGGCGAGCAGGCGATCCTGACAGGCTGATTGGCGATGCCAGCCTGATTCGTGCCAGGCTGGGCTGGCACCCGACATTCGGGAGCCTGGAATCCATTATCGAAACGGCTTGGCACTGGCATCAGAAACAGAAAAAGTAACCAGTTACGAGTCACAAGTTGCAAACCACTGTTGCTTTAGGAGTTTACACAGGTGAATGATTCTGTAGCAGATAGCGCTCGATCAACACATCGGACGATTATCAAACCCAGCACGGGCTGGGTCTCCATTAACTGGCGTGAACTGTGGCAGTATCGCAGTCTGTTATGGGTGTTCACCTGGCGCGATATCAAGGTGCGCTATAAACAGACGCTGCTGGGCTTTACCTGGGCGGTGATTGGTCCTGTGATGTCCATGGTTGTGTTCACCGTTATTTTCGGAAAGCTGGCCGGTTTTGACAAGCTAACCGGCGAAACACCATACCAACTGGTTGTGTTTGCCGGTCTGTTGCCATGGACTTATTTTAGCGGTTCTCTGGGGCGGGCGGGCAATAGTCTGGTTACCAATGCGCATATTATTACCAAGGTGTATTTTCCCCGATTAATGATTCCGATTTCTACTCTGGGTAGCGGGGTCGTGGATTTTGCGATTGCCTTGCTCGTTTTTATCGCGTTGGCCAGCTTCTATGGCATCTACCCCTCTTTTGCCATGTTGCTGGTTCCGGTAATTCTGTTGGGGGTTTCTGTTCTGGTAGTGGGGGTGGGGATGATTTTCTCTGCTATCATAGTGAAGTTTCGTGACTTTGGGTTGGTGCTTGGTTATGTGACGACGTTCTGGATGTATCTGACGCCGGTGATGTATCCTGCTGAGGTTGTGTCTGAACAGTTACGCTGGCTGCTCGATTTGAACCCGATGTATGGTTATGTCAGTGCATTTCGCACTGTATTATTAGATCAACCGGTGCACTGGCTTAGCCTTGGGTATTCAGTTGCTTTTACTGTGGTGTTTCTTGTTATCGGCGCCTATGTGTTCACGCGTGCCGAAAAAACGTTTGCGGATGTAGTGTAGAGACAGGGGGCGGGGAATGGAGATCAGTGGCAAGGGGTAAGCAACTGCGACTTACGATGCCAGCCCTTTTCCTTGTCTTTTACCTCGCTCCCTGACTCCTAAGTTATATGATTAACAGTTACCGTGACCTTAAAGTTTGGAAAAATTCGAGGGATCTGGCAGTTGATTGTTATAAGTTAACAACCGCTTTTCCAAAGGCAGAGCAATATGGGTTGGCTAGTCAGTTACAGCGAGCTGCTGTTTCTGTGCCTGCAAATATTGCAGAGGGGCGTGGTCGTCAGCATACGAAAGAGTTTCTTCAATTCCTGTCCATTGCCAATGGATCGCTGGCGGAACTTGAAACTCATCTTATTCTTGCCGAAAGGTTGGGGTATGCTGATAAGGAGATTATGCACAGTATGTTAGAAAAATGTGCAGAAATTGGCCGTATGCTAAGTGGTTTGAAACGTTCGTTACAGCAAAGGAGTATCCAAAAATGATTTTCCCCCGAACCCCGAACCCTGATCCCTACTCTCTTCCCCTGCTCCCCAATCCCCGTTTTTTTCCCGAGGTTCTCCTTGTCTCCTATCATTAAAGTTGAAGGCATATCCAAGCGGTATCAGTTGGGCCATATTGTCAGCC
>CAZXAI010000145.1:0-4296 GCA_964638265.1 uncultured Zetaproteobacteria bacterium | reverse complement strand
TGGGCGTGCGTCTGACCCAGGCGGGCTACCGGGTGGGCGTGGTGAATTCCACGACGTTCGAGGAAGCGAACAATTCGATTCCCAACTGGATTCGGCAGCGTTCTCGCTGGCTGAAAGGGTATATGCAGAGTTATCTGGTGCATATGCGCAGTCCTGTTCAATTCTACAGGAATCTGGGTCATATCGGTTTTTGGGGCTTTCAGTTTTTTATCGGGGGCACTATTTTCAGTGCGCTCGTCGCGCCGATTCTGTTTCTGATATATATTGTATGGTTGCTGACGCATACCTCCCTGTTTGACCCGTTTTTTCCGTCATTCGTGCTCTATACCACCCTGTTTAATCTGTTAATCGCCAACGGGCTCCTGATTTATCTGTTTATGCTCAGTGGCTTCAAACGCAGCTATTTCGGCCTGATTCCATGGGCTTTGACGGTGCCGGTTTACTGGATGTTACAGTCCTGGGCCGGTTACAAGGGACTGTGGCAGTTGATTCATAATCCATTCTACTGGGAAAAAACGCATCATGGCCTGACCACGTTTGAAGTAAACCACAGTGCCGGCGTGGAACATCTGGCTCGCCCGCAGCCATCCGGCGGTACAGGCAGATGAAGACGCGTATGACAGGGCATAGCGCGATTGAGAGCAGGATTCTGCTGACTGCCGTGATTGCGTTGCTGGGCGGCATAACCGTGTGGATATTGTCGAACGGCTTCTATCTGGAAAGCGCTATGGATCGCTGGGCGGCGGTTGTGGCGACGCTGGATGCCAGCGATGTCCTGTTGGAAAACCTGACCTTTATCACGCCGCATATACCCCTGTATCTGTTGATGCCGTTCTATTATATACCGGGTCTGGATACGGGTGCAGCGCCTTATCTGGTGTCCCTGCTGGCGGCGGCATGCCTGCTGATTCTCTGGGCCAGGCATATGAGAGAAGTCGAGTTGAGTCATGTGCGGCTGGCGATTCTGATGACACTGGTGGTCATTCATCCGGCTTTTTTGTGGGCGGCGACTTCCGGCGGTTATATCGCCCTGAGCATGATCGCATTCTATATGCTGTATCGTTCCGCCCAGCAGGTTATTTCGCATCATGATCTGCATTCCTATATTTCCCTGGCGCTGGTATTTTTCTTCTTTTTCTTTATTGATGGCTCAGCGATCTTTATTTTTGTGGCGCTGCTGCCGTTGCTGGTGGTGATTGCGCCGGTGCGAACCGTCATGGTGTCGCCGATGAGTTTGTACCTGATTGTCGGCACGCCGTTTGCCTTTGCGGTAGGCACATGGGCCTATATGAACTGGATTTTTGAGGGTTCATTTATCAACTTTATTACCAATGCCGATTCAGCCTTTATGGGCGGCATGTTGCATATTAATGAATACCCGTGGCTGAAAAATTATGGCGGCCAGTTTTTCAAGCCATTGCTGGCGGCGACCGGTTATATGCTGGTTGCCTATCCGGTGGCTGTCTATCTGTTGCTCGATACGATGAACAACAGTTATCGTTTCCGCGCCACGTTTGTGCTGCTCATACACCCGCTGATCGCCGTGGCCATTGCCACCAGCCAGAATTATCTCACTCACCCGTTTGAAATTATGACGCTGATCAGCGCCGGTCTGATGGCTGAACTGACCTATGTAAAAATGCAGAGCCGGCGTGAGTTTGTGCTGCTGGTGCTGTTTATGATGGTCAGCGCCGGCGGCGGATGGTGGCTGTTTGTGGAGACCGGAAACCCCCAGATGAAGCAGTGGGTTGGCGCGCTGCATGGCGAAAATCGCATGCTGGCCGCCACCAGTGATGGCGATTTGCAATTGGGTCTGTGGCTCAAAAAGCATCGCCAGCCAACGCTGATTTATGAACGCAGCGCCTATAAAGTGATTGCCGCCAGAGGCGACGCCAAAGGGCTGATGCTGTCGTTTTCACATGAATTCAAGACGGCGATGCGCGAACGCTCTCCTGCTGCCATACTTATCGCAGTGCCGGAGCCGGGTTCTATTCGCGGCAAAAGAGATAAAATCAACTCCCGCTATCCCGATTTGTATGAGCATGGCCTGAAGGGGTTTGAGAAAGTGTATGACAGTCTGGGCTGGCGTGTGTACAGGCAGCAACATGTATAACAGGTTCTCTATGCTGGTACTGCTGCTTGGCGGGCTGTTGGCCGGTTGTGCAACGCAAGGGGCGCTGCACAATCAGGCGATGATGCGCGGTTTCAATGCGTTGCAACATCAACAGGTGGGCTGGGATCAGCCTGCAGCCCGTCGTTCATTTAAACATATGGTTGAGCTGGGCGCCAATGCTGTGGTGCTGGTGCCCTTTCTTGAACAGGATTCACCTGTATCCACGCTGGTGCGCCGCTCTGATGCCGTAACGATGCGCCAACTGCAGGCTGCCATCGGGTATGCGCATGCGTATGGTCTGAAGATTATCCTGAAGCCGCAAATATTGGTGGCGAAATCATGGGCGGGTGAAATCAATCATGCTCAGCCACAGCAGTGGCGCGCCTGGTTTGCCAGTTACTCACGGCATGTACTGGAATATGCCCGTTTTGCTTCAGAGCAGCAGGTGGATGCGTTTGTGATCGGCACGGAACTGTCCAGAGCTGCGGATCAGGTGGACTGGCCCGGCCTGATTGCACAGGTACGTTCAGTCTATGCCGGGAAGCTGACGTATGCTGCTCATAACGTGGGTGGCGTGGACAGATTTCCCTACTGGCATGAGTTGGATGCGGTATCGCTCACCATGTATCCCTTCCTGGGCCTGTCGGGCCAACGCGATGAGATGCAGCGCCATGTTGATGCTGCCGTGCAACAACTCCAGCTGGCTGTCGCGCATATAGATCGGCCGCTGTGGGTGCTGGAAGTGGGTATGCCATCGGCGCGGGGGGCATCTGCCAAACCATGGGCATGGCAGGGTTTGAAGCACGCCACAGTAGATTTATTCATACAAAAACATGCGCTGGAAATCTGGTTAAAGGCATTGGACAAGCCGTGGGTGGATGCTGTGTTTATCTGGGCATGGTACAGTGACTATAATGCCGGCGGCAGCCATAATACAGATTATACGCCGCAGCATAAACCGGCCGAGTCTGTTATTCGGCATTATTGGAAGTCATAAGAGGGTGATTATGAGGGATTTGATTCTGTTTCGGGAAATAAAGCTGTTTCTGGCTGCTGCGGCCATGATTGCAGGCCTGCTGATGGCTGCTGCTACGGCCAATGCCGGTGTCGGAATGCTGCAGGAGGCTGAAAACCTGTATGTGTCCGACCTCAGTTTCAGGGGCGGCAGTAAATACTGGGATGTGCAGCGCAATGTGATTGATTCAATCTGCAAACGCAGAAATGTCAGTCTTGTGCAGGGATATGAGTATGGTTACTCCTATTTTCATACGATATTTGCCAATGTGACCTTTGCCTATCGCAAATGCGGCGAGATTAACCGCGCTGCTGCGATCAGGCGAGGCGGCGTGGTCAGGCCGGGGTTCACCCTGCTGGGCGGCCGGGCTAGCGGGGTGGGTGATGTGGAGCTGGGGGTCAGGACGCGGCTCAATCACAAAAATACCGCCGCCTGGGAAGCACTGCTGATTATACCAACGGGATATAATAACAATAGCCCGTCCCGCCTGGGACGGGGAGCGCTGGGGCTGGGGCTGGGGCTGCTGTTTTCATCGCCTGACCGGAGCCGACAGGTATCGCCATGGGGCTGGCGGCTGGGTACGCGCTTTACCTATTATTTCAGCGGTAAAGGCAATACGCTACGTTCCTTCGCATCGCTGTTGTACGCATTTTCAGATAGTAATTTTGAACAGAGTGGTGATTTTCTGAAGTTGCGACTGACGCACCTGGTCGGGTTTGCCAGAAATGGCGTGCAGAAACAACTGTTTTTCAACCAGATTCCCAGCAGCCTGACCAACTTCGATCAGACAAAACTGGAACTGAGTTACAGCCATTCATTTGGCAACGGGTGGTCAACCAGCATCCGTGGCGGCAAATATTTCTTTGGCAGGAATTCACCCATCGATTATGTGGCTGGCTGGGGACTCAGCTACCGGTGGAGAGACTAAGTGGTAATCCGAACAGTCTTTTGGGCGGGAATGCTGCTGCTATTGGCAGCAGCCGGTGGCATATTGCATGCGGCTGAAGGTGATGTGTTTACATTACTGGATGACTCCAACCTGCGTCAGGGGCCGGACAGCTCTTATGCGTCAGTCGGTGTCGCTCAGGAAGGTGATAAGGCTGTTGAACTGAAAACAAAAGGACAGTGGGTCAAGGTTCGCATAGCAGCCAGTGGTGATGAGGGATGG
>CAZXAI010000144.1:0-4313 GCA_964638265.1 uncultured Zetaproteobacteria bacterium | reverse complement strand
CCTGCCTGACCGGGTGAAATGCCATAGACGGTGTAGGGCTGATTCGCGCCTGTCCCAACAGCCGATAGCGCCGTACCGGCGGCAAAGGAGCCGGCATAGCCGGCATCGCCCCACGCTATGGTGTGCGATGCATCGCTGTAGAGCCGGTAGGGGCGAAAAAAACCGCCGCCATAAGCAAGCCGCCTGTCGCCGCTGGCATGAAGACCGGCATCAAGGGTAATGAAATAGGGGGTTCCAACCGAGACCGACACCTGAAATACTGCGTTAGCACTTAGCGTTGCGGTCGGATTTGTCATAATGCCGAAATCAAGCCTGCCTCCGCTGACACTGGCCTGTGGCGGCACAATGGCTGAAACAGGCAAATTGCCATTGCTGCTGGCGGCCCAGGCTGGCATGGCCGGGACAATAAGCAGCAGTGTAAGCATCAACAGGCAGCGCAAACTAATGCTGCTTCTGGTGTGCGTGTGGCAAGCTTTTTTCCATGCCCTGAATACTGCCCGTATCAAACCGAGAACCGGGCGAGTTCCATCGCCCTCGCCCGGTTCTCGGTTTGAGCCGTGCATCATTCGCAACACCAAACAAGCAGGAGTGAAATCATGACAATAAAATCTAAACATACGTTACTGGCTATATTATGCTGCATCGCTGCAAATAATATAGCATATGCTGGTTCGTTCAATGTCTATCCCACGAAACTGACCCTGGTGGCTGGCGCCAAGATCGGCAGCCTGACCGTCGTCAACGATAATGATACGCCAGCCAATATGCAGGTGCGCGCCAAGGATTGGACGCAGGATGAAAATGGCACTGGATCCATGCTATCTTCCGATAAACTGACTGTCTTCCCCAAAATATTCAAGGTGCCGCCACACGGAAAAAAGGTGGTTCGGGTCGGCTATCAGGGCAAGATCTTATCAAAAGAGCTTGCCTTCCGTGTTTATATTCGCGAATTGCCGGTTGATGAGCCGGGCAAGATGGGCATGAAAATGGCAGTTCAGATCAGTATTCCGGTCTTTCTGCGCCCAGCCAACGCATCGCAGGAACCAAGCCCGCAGCTCAATGGTATTAGCGTACGCAACGGGAAACTGGTGGCATGGGTGAAAAACCCGGGTATTCGCTACCTGATGGCTAAAAAAATTGACGTCACCGGCAGCAAAGCCGACAAGGAAACCTATAGCGGCACAGCCAACGGCTGGTATGTATTGGCTGGCATCAACAAGGCGTTTAAGCTGAAGCTGAGCCGCAAGGATTGCCTGAAAATGGATAACATCCATTTGTCGGTACCGACAAACACCGGCAAAGTCGACGCCAGTTTCCCTGTTCAGAAAGCACTGTGTGATCAGATGCGCGAGAAGGTGAAAGTCGCGAAAGAAACGCATTAGGCCATTTGAAGCCATGCCCGTATATCATGCAGATTAACCGTGAATTACTGCAAGTTTTCGAAGCCGATGCTGCGGATGTGTCTGCTTGCCCTGTGCCTGTGTCTGACGCAGCAGGCATGGGCAGGCAGTATGCAGGCTATGCCGGAGCAGGTTGATAACACAGGCGCATTGCCATTGGCCGCCGCAAATCAGGCGCAACCTGCGCAGCGGTGGATCATCAAGCTGATCGAATACAAAGTGCGGGCGCGAGCAGAGGCTCTGGTGACCAGACTGGGATACAAAAATTTCAGCGCCACTGTTGCTGGCCTTGGCCCGGATCGTTATCAGGTGCGTATTGTGAATTTGTCCGGCTACGATGATGCAGTTGCATATCGCCAACGGTTACTACAGAAAACAAATATTTTACCGGCTCATATTCAAATCACTGCGCAGCCCGCTTCTCCGAAGGCGGAGCCAACACGCCCTTCGCAGTCGCCGCCTGAAAGCCCTGTAGCGACCAACATAAATAGCGATACGCCAATTACTGCGGTCGAAGAAAGTGACCAAGCGAAATTTGAAACCGTTATTTTCCATGTCACCGTCAATGGCGAGGATCAGGGTGTTCACTATTTCAAGCAGGGTGGGAAGGGCGCGATCTGGAGCACTCCGGCAACGCTGAACGAACTCGGCATCAAGGGTTTCAAGGCGCTGAAGGCGCATCCGGCTGATGAACCGCTGTCGCTCGGCAGTATCAAACAGGCATTGACATACAAGCTCGATATGGACAATGGCGAGCTAACCCTGAATGTGCAACCGAAATGGTTGCCAGCCCGGCAGATGGCGCTTAGCGAAGCGATCCAGAGCAGCAGTGAAATGCTGGGCGGCACTTCGGCATTTCTGAATTATAATGTCAGTTATGGATGGACGCAGCAGAGCAGCGCCACAACGGTTGCCGCACCGCTGGAGTTGGGCATGCGCGCTGGCGATCTGTTTTTCTCTGCCAATGCGAATTATTCCAACACAAATGTCGGACGCAAACATTGGACGCGCACACAGACGCAGCTGCTTTGGGATGATCCGGAACATTTAATCCGGGTCACTGCTGGCGATGTGTTCTCTTCGACGGGCGCAGCCGGAATCGGATCGACGCTGGGCGGCATCACAGTGGCCAGAGAGTTTGGCATCAAACCCTATCTGGTGCTTACGCCCGAAACATCATTCAATGTGATGGTGCCGACGCTTTCCGATGTGGAGGTTTACATTAACGGGAATCTGGTCAAAAAAGAGAAGGTGGCGCCCGGGCCGCTGAGAATTGGCGATCTGCCCTTTTATGGTGGACGAAGTGAGTTGGAGGTGCTGATTCGCGATGCATTTGGCCGCGAAACACGACGCACCATCCCCTATTATGATTCATCGCAACTGCTCCAGCCCGGACTCTCCGATTTCAGCTACAGCCTGGGCGTGCCGCAGCAAAACAATGCTCTGGGTGAACTCACCTATACCGGCTCGCCTGCTCTGCTGGGTTACCACCGTTTGGGCCTTACCGACTGGTTGACCATGGGCGCGCATACAGCTTATCAGGGCGGACGAATCAATGCCGGGCTGTCGGCAGATCTGATCACCGGCACGGTGGGCGAGATGAATATGCTATTATCGGGCAGCAGTGGCGGCGCTGCCCGTGGGCTGACCGGATCAGTCAATTACAGCCTGACCGCCTGGCAGGCATTATCGCCCAGCCTGTTTCTACGCGCCACCACGCCGTCCTATCGCAGCGTATTTCAGGCCGCTGCTACCACGACAACGAACACTACCCGCTGGGAAGCCGGTGGCGGTCTGGGCTTCAATCTCTTTGATCTGGGCACCGTATCCGGCAACTATCGGCATCGCTGGCGTCAGGATGGCATTCGCGAGCAGAATATCTCCACATTTTATTCCGCCCGTTTATTTACCGATATCGGACTGACCATGAGTGGAAGCTGGAAACAGGATTCGGTCACGGCGCATACGCAGGAGCGATATTCGCTGGGGTTGAATTACTATTTCAGTAACGGTATCTCTCTCACGCTGACCGGCAACAGAGAAGACGGCGTGCTCAGTGGCAGTATGCAAATTCAGTTGAATACTCCGCTGGCTGAAGGCTTTGGCTATTCAATGCAGACCAGCAAGAGCGAGGCTTCCAAGACGCTTAATTCATCTGCCCGTGTATCATGGCGCAATCGCTATAATGAACTCGATCTGAGCAGAAGCGGCGATAACAAGACCGGCAGTTATAGCGCCTCAGGCACCGGAGCACTGGCCTTTATTGATGGCGGCCTCTATCTCTCCAGAGCCATCCAGGGCGGCTTTGCACTGGTGCAAACAGGTGGTATGGCGGATGTGCCGGTGAGTTACAGCAATCAGCCGGTAGGTGTTACCAACAGCAAGGGCGAATTGCTGGTGCCCGATATTATTGCCTATAATGACAATGCCATCGGGATTGATGCGGGTAATATGCCGATGGGTTACCAGGTGGATGCCACCAGCCGGGATATCAGCGTACCCTATCGCAGTGGTGGGGTCGTTAAGTTTAACGTGCAAAAAATTCAGTCGGTGGAAGGCTCGTTGTTTATCCGGGATGATAAAGGTGAGAAGGCGGCGCGATACTATGGACTGGAATTATCACAGGGCGATACTAAGCAAACGGCTATTGTCGGTGATGGCGGTGAGTTCTATCTGGAGAATATGCATGCGGGTTTGTACAAGGCGCGCTTGTTCAATGAGCAGCGGGAGTGTCGCTTTGACATGCGGATTCCAAAGCGTGAATCGATGTTTATCAAGATGGGCAAAATTGTGTGCGCCATCGAAGCGGGAGACAAACATGATTAACATGAAACAAAGACGCGGCTTGCATGGAACTGTTCCGCTCTGTGCTATTTTTCATTGCATGGGGTGGAACAGATCCATGCGCGTTAA